>CAWUNB010000016.1:0-15801 GCA_963923745.1 uncultured Thiotrichales bacterium | reverse complement strand
CCGCTCCCTGAGCGAAGTCGAAGGGAGCGGGGCATTAATCAATTCTGGATGGTAGGGGATAGAGCTGGTAGGCTGCGCCGAACGCCCTATCCACAATTCATATACAATCAAAAAAAGCAATAGAGAAAAAATAAAAACAATAGAGAAAAAACCAAAAAGTAAAGGAAAAAAAGCGTAAAAGAGTAAAGTTAATCCTGGGCAAGACGGAAGCCAAGGTCGAGGCCCCGGTAGGCGGGCGTAAGCCCGCTGCGAGCGGCGGAACGCACCCACGCGGGAGTATTGAGCAAGGAGCCACCGCGAACCGAACGCCGGGATGTAATATCATTCTTGCTTAAACAATTTTTCTCGCTGCCGTTGTAATGTTCTTGGTATTCAGAACAGGTCCACTCCCACACATTACCCAGCATGTCATACAAATCAAATCCATTGGGTTTAAATGAGCCAACGGGTGCAGTAAACCAATAACCGTCTTTGCATTCATGTTTAGGAGTCCAGGTCCTTCCGCTCGGACTTTGGCTTTGATCGGCTACATTGGCATATCCACACGCTTTATTGGGATCATTACCCCAATATCGCGCCGCAATAGTTCCCCCCCGTGCCGCATATTCCCACTCCGTTTCCGTAGGTAGCCGATAACGCTTACCCGTTTCTTTGTTTAACCAGTCGACATAAGCGGTTGCATCATTCCAACTAACACACACGACCGGTTGCCGATCTGTTTGAGAAAATTCTGGAGAATCCCAAGAGCGACCGGCTCGCCAATCGAATTTTCCATCGCTATCACTCCAAGTTAAGCAACCATTAACACCGACGTTTTTCTCCGCATCAGTCTGATACCCCGTTGCGGCTATAAAAGCCCGAAATTGGCCAACGGTAATTTCATATTTACCCATTTTAAATGACCCAACACGAACTTGATGGGGATCTTCTTTAGCATCACCGGGTTCTCTTCCTTCTTCACGAGCGGGTGATCCCATGTCAAATTTACCTCCTGGAATAGCCACCATTTCTGGTTCAAAAGAACGCTTGACCGGCGCAGGTGAATTAGCTGGTGCTGGAGAAGATTCTTCGCTATTTTGTTTTTCGTTCGTATTCGCCTTCGTTTTTTGAATAGCCCCACGATTCTTTTTAGCTAATTCCCGTAATCGCTCATCGTCTTTAGAAAATGGATTGTCTTGTTTATAGCTGGATAAAAATCGATCCCAAGCTTGTCGTTGTAAATCAGGTTCCCCTTGAAATGCTTGGGTGTCGGTGTAGGCTTTTTCCATTTCTTTTTGCCAACGCTCCCAATTAGCGCGACTTTCTTGCTGATTTTTGAGATCGTCCAAGGAATAGCTAGGCGTAGCCGGGGATACCGGTGGCGTTGGATTGGGTTTGGTCGCAGGTATTTTCTCTTCTTTAGCCGCTCCAGGAGACGATTCTGCTGATTTTACTTCGGTTTTATTAGCGTCTATCTGCTTAATAAGGGTGTCACGATTCGCTTTAGCCTGTTCGCGTAGACGATTATCATCGTCGGTAAATGGATTATCTTCGGCAAACGTTACTAAAAAGCGGTCCCATATAGCCCGTTGAGCATCCAGAGAGCCTTTAAAGGAAGAAGCTTTTTGATAGGCGTCTGCCATGGCGATCTGACGCGGGATCCATTGTGCTCGAGCCTGTGCGTCTTTTTCAGTAATATCGTCAATTGAAAATTCATTTCCTCGTGGGACTGGTTCGATGCCTTGATCCGCAAGATGTCGCAATAAACTTTCAGTAAATGGACTATTTCGTCCCTTACCATCGCCAGCAAGATTATCGGGATCTGTGGAATACACCAACAAGGTACCACTCGGAGCATCCATTTTAGCTAACCCACCCCGCATGGCTCCTCGTTTGCCACGGGACATAAACGGATTATCACGACAAGCATCCAAGAAAAATAATTTTGTTTTAGCGTGCTCTATTTTATCGAGAACCGCACTGGCTTTTATTGCTCGCCTTTCTATCTGATCCTCGCGTTCAAATTTGGCACTAACCGGTATTAAGTAATTCTCTCCTTTTACTTGCATGCCGTGTCCCGCATAAAAAAATAGCGCCACATCATTAGTAGTAATCTTTTGACTAAACGCATGAATCCCATCTTCCATTTGATCTAAATCGGCATCTTTATACAGCATTACTTCAAAATTAAGTTTTTTTAGCGCGTTGGCAATATCGTCAGCATCATTTACCGGATTAGGTAACGGTTGTAGTTCATTGGGCATAGCACGGTAATTAGAATTACCAATGACCAGGGCTAAGCGCCGTTCCCCAGTTTTTGACGGGGGGAGATTGGGACTCTGCACAGCGATTACTCCACCCACTACGAGCATCAATCCGGTAAAGAGCGATATTAAGCGGTAGACAAGACGCATGGTTAGACTCACAAATGATTTTAGGCACATATTATCATCATCTAGCCTACAGATAAATTACTACAAATAAAATGTTGTTTTAGTAAACCTAGAGGTATAAATTAGGGATCATCAATTGTAATATTCCCATGAGATCTCGTTATTGTTTTACCCAATTGCTCATTTTGAAACACTGCGAACTCTTTCCCCTCCTTGGTGAAATTTTAAATGTTAACAATCCACAAAATAACTAGACAGCAACAAGCAGGGCAAAGGACTTTTCCCATCAGGGAAGCTTTAGGAAAGAAGGCCCTTCTTAGTCTAAGTACGCTATTAGCCAGTTGTCAGCTCTTGCCAGAGCCATCCGATTTTTGGCGTACCACCATTGGCGGTGATTGGCACCGGCCCAGCTTAACCTTACTTCCCTTGACGGGTTTTCAGCAAACTACCGATTACACCTGCGGCCCAGCCGCAGTGAAGACTCTGTTGCGTTACTATGACCAAGATGCTGAGGAGATGACATTGGCCAAAGAGATGGATACGACGGAAGCATTGGGTACTCACCCCGCGAAGATGGCTGATTGGTTAAATCACCATGGTTTTAAGGTAACTTGGGGAGAGGGAGGTAGTCTGGCAATGCTACGAACTAACTTGAGCCAAGCAATTCCCACTTTAGTAGAATGGAATGATTGGGGAGGCCATTGGGTGGTGGTGGTGGGTTACGATGACCGAGGAACAGACAAGATTGACGACGATGTCATTATTTTTGCTGACCCCTCTGATACCTACGATGATAATCCGGATGGTATCACTTGGTTTAGCGCCGAACGTTTTAACGCGATGTGGTTCGAGGCGCGTTGGCTAAATCCTCCCATGGAGCGACTTTACCTAACGGCAACGCCTGAGTCCCCCTAGGCTGGTTTCTTCTACTTAACCATTTTGAACGCTTGCTATGTTCTCTTCGCTGCGCACTTTCTTTCGTACCCTACTCTTCGAGGCTTTGCCGGCGATTTATCCCCTCGTTAGAGAGATACCGCTGCGTACTTTTTTACGCATCCTGCTCTTCCAAGCAGGTCCCCAGGACCTTCCAGATAGCCGATTTTTGCTGCAGTTATGCTGGGTGCTGTACTTCTTTGCTGGGTTATTGGTGTCACTTCCCAACCTTTCTCCCTTAGCTGCCCTGGGGGCGTCTTTATTGGACACCGGGTTGCTGTCCATGCTGATATGGACCTCCCTGCGGGTACGGGGCTATGGTCACCGAATCGCCCAAACCCTCACTGCAGCCCTAGGTTCTTTGTGCTTGTTAACTCTGTTAGCTCTACTCCTGGATGGTTGGTATTTCCTGTTGGATGAAACCTTCGATTCAGGCTCGGGAATGTTACCCACCCTGATCGTCATCGGTTTGGTACTCTGGAGTTTGGCGGTGTTAGGGCATGTGCTGCGTCAAGCGCTATCGGTTGCCCTACCGGCCGCAGCGGGACTTAGCCTGGCCTACCTGGCATTATCCTATCAATTGACTTCGACTTTTTTTGGACCCCTAGCCTGATGCACCTACACATCCTTGGAATCTGCGGCACCTTTATGGGAGGTATTGCCCTGCTAGCGCGAGCCCTGGGCCATACCGTCAGTGGTTCTGATGCCCAAGTCTATCCCCCCATGAGCACCCAATTAGCAGCAGCAGGCATTACTCTTCACGAAGGGTACGATCCGCAAGCGCTTCAGCCAGCCCCAGACGTTGTAGTAATCGGCAATGCCATGGCTCGAGGCAATCCAGCAGTGGAATATGTACTAAACAATGGCTTGCCCTATTGTTCAGGACCGGCTTGGTTAGCGGAGCATGTCTTGGCAGATCGTTGGGTGTTGGCGGTGGCTGGTACCCACGGCAAAACGACCACCACCAGCTTACTGGCCTGGATTTTGGAGGAAGCAGGTCTAAATCCGGGTTTCTTGGTGGGAGGGGTACCAGAAAATTTTGGTATCTCCGCTCGCCTAGGAGAGAAGCCGTTCTTTGTTGTAGAAGCGGATGAATATGACACGGCTTTTTTTGATAAGCGTTCTAAATTCGTTCATTACCATCCCCGAACAGCTCTTCTAAACAATCTAGAATACGACCACGCTGATATTTTTCCCGATCTAGGGGCTATTCAACGGCAGTTTCACCACCTAGTCCGGACGGTACCGGGTAACGGCTTGATTCTAGCGCCCACCCAGGATACCGCTCTCAACGAGGTCTTGGCCCAGGGTTGTTGGACGCCGGTAGAGTTGTTTGACAGTACAGCGGCAGGAAACGCTGGTTGGGGAGCACGGTTGCTTACCCCAGATGGGTCCCGCTTTGAAGTGTGGTGGAACGGCCAGCCGCTGGGGACGGTGACTTGGTCTCTGATTGGCCAACACAATGTTCACAACGCTTTGGGCGCTATCGCGGCGGCTCGCCATGCCGGCGTACCTCCAGCAGTAGCCTTAGCAGCATTACCCACATTTCGTAATGTAAAACGTCGCCTTGAGCAACGAGGCCAAGTGGCGGGAGTCACGGTCTTCGACGATTTTGCTCACCATCCCACCGCTGTGGCAGCCACTCTGGGGGCGCTACGTGCCAAAGTAGGGCAAGCCCGCATTCTGGCAGTGCTGGAACCTCGTTCCAATACCATGCGCTTGGGAGTTCATAAAGACACCCTCGGCCTTTCCTTGATCCAAGCAGACGAAGTATTCCTCTATGCCCCCCCGGATTTAGGCTGGGATTTATCCAGTGTGACTCAGCAGCTAGCGGGACGGAGCCAAGTGCACTTGAAGTTGGATGAATTGGTGGCGGCGCTAGTGACGGCGGCTAATCCGGGAGACAACATTCTAGTGATGAGTAATGGTGGATTTGGTGGGCTCCATCAGAAATTGCTCACTGCTTTGGCCAATGGCTGTGACTGAATCAGCGGCTCCCATTGCTCTAGCCTATACCGGTGCCTCGGGAGCTCCCTATGGGTTACGCCTGTTGGAGTGTCTGCTTCAAGCCGGGCAGCGGGTGGCTTTGATGATTTCCCCAGCAGCTCAAGTAGTACTAGCGATGGAAACGGACTTGAATCTTCCTAGTCGCCCTCGGGAGGCAGAACGGGCCCTTGGGGAGCGCTATCAAGCAGCTCCAGGGCAATTGCGGGTCTATGGTAATCAGGAGTGGACTGCCCCCTTAGCTTCCGGTTCTAATCCCCCTGCAGCTATGGTGGTATGCCCCTGCACCACCGGTACCCTGGCGGCCATCGCTAACGGTGCTTCCGATAACCTAATAGAACGAGCAGCTGACGTGTGTATGAAAGAACGGCGACCGTTGATCCTGGTTCCTCGGGAGACACCGTTTTCCGTCATTCATTTACAAAATATGCTAGCTCTAGCGCGACTTGGGGTAATCATCCTGCCTCCTAATCCGGGATTTTATCATCGTCCCCAAACAGTAATGGAGGTAGTGGATTTTATAGTGGCTCGGGTATTGGATCAGTTGGGTGTTGCCCATAACTTGATGGCTCGCTGGGGAGGCAACCCTTGGGCAGAGGGGGAGGATCGGCAATGAAGCGTATTGGCGCTATTTCCGGAAGCGAAATGCGACTAGGCTGGTTACTTACCGTCGCTGCTTTTTTTGCCGCCTGCAGTGGTGAACCGCCTCGCCAGGGGGGAGAAGGTGGCCAATTAACCATCAAAACTGAACCCCGTAGTAAGTATGGCAACCCGCCCTTTTACGATGTCAATGGTCATCGCTACCATGTACTGGATACAGCCAAAGGGTATGTGGAGCGAGGGGTCGCTTCTTGGTACGGCCCTGGTTTTCACGGTAAACGGACCTCCAGCGGCGAGCCCTACGATATGTATGCCATGACTGCTGCCCATACCACTCTTCCTTTGCCCACTTACGTCAAAGTCACCAACCTAGAAAATGGTAATACTGCGGTGCTACGGGTTAATGATCGAGGGCCTTTCGAGAAAAATCGTCTCATTGATTTGTCCCTTACCGCCGCTCAGCAGTTGGGTATCCACAAACCAGGGACTGCGCTAGTGGAAGTGCGAGCACTGGATCCCAACGATAGTAATGACAGTAACTTGGCAATCGCTGCAGCAATCCCCAAGGTGACAACCTCCAGCAAGCCCGTGCTTTATCTGCAAGTAGGGGCTTTTAGTAGCCGCGAGAACGCTGAACGGTTGCAAAAACGCCTAGACAAAGCTGCTTTGGCAAAAACCATTATTGTCACTGGCCAGCCCTCCTCTCCCCAAGCGCCTTACCGGTTACGGCTGGGTCCCTTGGATAGCGTGGAAGCGGCGGATGGTTTGCTGGAGCCTTTGGCTAAGCTCGGCGTTCATGATCCCCATGTGATAATTGACTAATTCCCCCATCTCCGTTTCTGCCCTGTGAGTATCAACCGTGACCTTGCTATCCGTTTTTCGCCCAATGCTTATTGCCCTTTGTGTTGCCACGGTGGCCACTGCCCTTAGCGCCGCCCCAGCGGGTGACAATCTGGCTAAATCCGCCACTGCCACAAAAGATGCTTCCAAGGAAGCAACCAAAGTACCGGTAACTAAATCACCTTCCCCTGCCACCAAGGCACCGGCTCCCGTGATACCCACGCCTCCCCAGGTAGAAGCGGGAGCCTGGATTTTAATGAATGCTTATACCGGTCAAGTCTATGCTGAGAGTAATGCGGATCAGCGACTAGAGCCGGCTAGTTTAACCAAAATTATGACTGCTTACGTAGTTTTTGATGCCCTACGATCGGGGGATAAGACTTATGAAGATCAAGTCCGTATTAGTGAGCGCTCCTGGAAAACCGGTGGCTCCCGCACTTTTTTGAAAGTCGGTACCCAAGTTCCGCTGGAGATTGTGCTAAAGGGCATGATTATCCAATCGGGTAACGATGCCAGTGTTGCTTTGGCAGAACACCTCGCCGGTACCGAACCCGCTTTTGCCCAATTGATGAATCACCATGCTAGCCAATTAGGTATGGTGAATAGCCATTTTGAAAATGCTACTGGTTTGCCTATCACCAACCATTATTCCAGTGCTAGGGATCTCGCCATCTTAGCTCGTCATTTAATTGAGCGTTTTCCTGACTATTACAAACTATTTTCTGTCAAAGAATTTAGCTACAACAATATTATTCAACACAACCGGGATGTTTTACTTTCCCGGGATGATGCGGTAGATGGTATTAAAACGGGTTATACCGAGCGAGCCGGCTATTGTTTGGTGTCATCGGCAGAACGGGAGGGGATGCGACTGATTTCCGTAGTGCTCAACACCAAATCACCGGCCGCTCGAGCTCGGGAAACTCTGGCCCTACTCGCTTATGGTTTTCATTGGTATGAAACACAACGGCTTTACACTGCTGGAAACCCGGTGACCGAAGTGAAAGTATGGAAGGGGGCTACTCAGCAGTTAGCCTTGGGTACAGCTAAGGATGTACGGGTAACTACCCCGCGTGGCCAGGGTAAGAACGTTGCTACCGCTATTGAAGTTCAGCCGCGAATTGTCGCCCCTGTCACTAAGGGCCAAGTATTAGGAACGGTACGGGTTACCTTGCCGGACGGCACGGTGGAAGAGCATCCCTTGGTCGCATTAACGGATATAGCTGAAGGGAGTTGGTGGCGGCGGATGTTGGATGCTGTTCTGATGTGGTTCCAGAAGGGGTAAATTAGCTGATCTGCAATTCCTAAAAATCAACAACGAAAAAAGATTCAGGTATACAATCTTCCGATCGCAGGTGCAGCCACTGAATCTCTTCAGTGGTTGTTAAACGGGAAAGCGGTGCGTCTTTTCAATCAGACCATTCCGCTGCTGCCCCCGCAACGGTAAGCGAGTGCGGACGTGCCACAGTGCCACTGGGTCCTCAACCTGGGAAGGCGGCGCGTCAAGACTCGCAAGCCCGGATACCGGCCTGGGATAACAAGCAGACGTGCTCCGGGGTGGTGGCGCTGTTGTACCCAATCATTTCCTCCTCCTCTGCGTGTCTTTTCCCAATAGATTCTCCGGTATGCGGGGACGCTTATCGGTGGAGGAATGTGATGCATCTATTCGCAAGGCCCGTAGGGGCCTTATTTTCCTTCCTGTTGTTAATGAGCGCGATTCAGGCAGAGCAAAGCCTGGATCCTGTGGTAGTAACGGCTACCCGCCAGCCCTCCCCCATCCCCGATGTTTTGGCTGATGTGACAGTCATAGACCGAGACGAGATAGAGCGCAATGGGGGAAGCAGCGTAGTTGATTTGCTCGCCCGTCAACCCGGGATGCAGTTGGCCACTACCGGTGGTGTGGGTACAGCTACAAGTTTTTACCTACGGGGCACTCGCACCGACCAGGTGAAAATATTAGTCGATGGTTTACCCATTAATTCTCTCGATTTATCAGGATCGCCACTACGCTATCTGTCTCTTGCGGACCTGGAACGTATCGAAATTCTACGGGGTCCCGGTTCCACCCTATACGGTGCTGATGCTATCGGAGGGGTTATCCAATTATTTACCCGCAGAGGCTCACCGGGGCTGAAGTTTGACGGCTTTGTTGGTTACGGTACCCAAAACACTTTCCAAGCCAGCAGTGGTATATCCGCTGGTGATGACCATTGGCAATTTCGAGCAGAAGCCCACCAGGATTCGTCCGACAGTATTTCCGCCCAAAAGAATGCCAGTAATCAAGACTCTGATACAGACAGTTATCGTAACAGTGGGGGAGCAATTTCTGTATCTTTTTCTCCAACTAAAGATCATGAATTAGGCTTAATTTACCGAACTAATCAAGGACGCTCCCGTTATGATAATTCACCACCAAATGGAACATTTGACGCCTACGTAGATTTCAATACCGAGCAATGGCAAATATTTTCTCAAAATCATATTAGCGATCATTGGAATAGCAAACTTCAATATGGTCATACTACTGATTGGCAAAATAATTATGCTTCCTGGGCCCCTCTGGGGAGTTATCTGCAAACAGAAAATACTTTAGTAAGCTGGCAAAATGATATCGATCTTCCCTTAGGTAAGGGATTATTAGGGGCAGAAAGAGGAATGCAGCAAGCCTCTCCCAAAGAAAGCTTTATTGGTAATGACTCAATTAATAACAATGCCATTTTTATTAACTGGAATGCCCATTATCAATCCCATCGTTGGCAACTAGGAGGCCGTTATGATGATCATTCTCAATTTGGCAATCAAACAACCTATTCTCTAGGCTACGGTTACCAGCTAACACCCCAGTGGCGGCTGCAGAGCAGCTATGGAACTTCTTTTAAAGCACCTTCTCTCTATCAGCTTTATGATCAGTGGTCTGGTAATGCTCAGCTTAAACCAGAGGAAGGTAAGAATTGGGAGCTTGGAATCGTTTGGGAACAAAGCCAACAAACAGCGTCGGTTATCTATTACCTCAATCAAGTGAGCAACATGATTGATTGGTCTGCCGCTAGTTATCGCTTTCAGAATGTCTCGCAAGCAAAATTGACCGGAGTAACTTTAGATTATGCTGCCCATTTCAATGATTGGGGTGTTCACGGTGTTTATGATTGGTTAGATGCAAATGATGAAGATACTGGTTTCCAATTAGGACGCCGAGCAAAAAATAAAATTCTTATTGATGTTTCAAAAACCTGGAATGATTTAACGACAGGAATGGAATGGATCGCTGTAGGTAGTCGATATAATACTAATACAGAAACAGGGCGTATGGGAGGGTATGGTGTGCTCAATCTAACTACTCATTATAACATTAGTAAAAAATTAACACTAGAAGGAAGAATTAATAACTTGTTAGACAAAAACTATAAATTAGTTTTGGACTATAATAATGTACCCTACGGTACACTTGGAATAAATACTTTTATAGGGATTCGTTATACCCCAGGTATCTAGTCCGTAGTATCGAATTACCACTTTTTTATTGTGATTTTATGATTGATTTTGTCGATTAACCAACTCAAATCAATTCATTGGATCCAGAGAGCTGATCCCGCTACAGTGGATCCCGTTCCAGCGAGAACTCGAACTCTAAACCACCTGACTTCAACCAAACGGGAGTACTCACCGATGCAGTCCCTCATCAACAGCGAAATCAAACCCTTTAAGGCACAGGCTTACCATGGCGGCAAATTCGTCGAAGTAACTGAGGCTAACCTCAAAGGTAAGTGGTCAGTTGTGTTTTTCTATCCGGCAGACTTCACCTTCGTTTGCCCCACCGAGTTAGGGGATCTGGCGGATAATTATGGTGAATTCCAAAAGTTGGGCGTGGAGATCTACGCCGTTTCCACCGATACCCACTTCACCCACAAAGCCTGGCACGATACCTCTGACACCATCCGTAAGATTGGCTTCCCCATGGTAGGAGATCCCACCGGTACCATCACCCGTAATTTCGGAGTCATGATTGAAGAAGCCGGTCTGGCGGATCGGGGGACTTTCGTAGCGGATCCCCAAGGTAAAATTCAACTGATCGAGATTACCGCTGGTGGTATCGGTCGAGATGCCAGTGAGTTGTTACGCAAGATCAAAGCGGCCCAGTACGTCGCTAGCCATCCCGGGGAAGTGTGTCCGGCCAAATGGAAAGAGGGGGCATCCACTTTGGCTCCATCGTTGGACTTGGTAGGTAAGATCTAAATTGGTTTCCCGCCACCGTTGCGACGGTGGCGGGTAAGGGAAGCCTGGAGGACACCATGCTCGATGTAGCCATCAAAGCCCAACTAAAAAGCTATCTGGAACGGTTAGTTGATCCCATTGAATTACAGGCTTCCCTGGATAGCCGTTCCGTTTCCCAGGAAATGCGGGCCTTGCTGGAAGACGTTGCTAGCTTGTCGGATCGAGTTAGCCTCGTGGAACAAGGCAACGATTCTCGCCGTCCCTCTTTTTCCATTAGCCGACGGGGTAACGCTAGTCGAATTCATTTTGCTGGCCTGCCCATGGGCCATGAATTTACTTCCTTGGTATTAGCTTTACTCCAAGCCAGTGGCTACCCCCCTAAAATTAGCGATGAGTTAATCACTCAGATTATTGATCTACCGGGGGAATATCGCTTTGAAACTTATATATCCCTTTCTTGCCACAATTGCCCTGAAGTAGTCCAATCCCTTAATACCCTGGCGGCTCTCAATCCCAATATCAGTCATTCCATGGTGGATGGTGCGCTGTTTCAACAAGAAGTCCAAGATCGTCAGATCATGGCTGTTCCCAGTGTGTTCTTAAATGGTCAGCCTTTTGGACAGGGGCGGATGGGTATCGAGGAGATTCTGGCCAAATTGGACAGTGGTGCGGTAGCAAGAGAGGCCGCTAAGTTGTCCCGTAAGGAACCTTTCGATGTATTAGTTGTTGGTGGGGGACCGGCAGGCGCAGCAGCAGCAGTCTATGCTGCCCGGAAAGGGATCCGCACCGGGGTGGTAGCCGAACGGTTTGGGGGACAAGTGTTGGATACCCTAGCCATCGAAAATTTGATTTCAGTACCCCACACGGATGGTCCCCAATTAGCCAAAGCTTTGGAAAATCATGTCACCGAATATGCTGTAGACATTATGAATCTCCAACGGGCAGAGGCTTTGATGCCGGCTGATGGGGGTGGACTCCACGAAGTGCGGTTGGCCAATGGAGCAGTCCTTAAAGCCAAGACAGTGGTATTAGCTACTGGAGCCCGCTGGCGGGAGTTAAACGTCCCAGGGGAGCAACAATACCGCAGCCGAGGGGTAGCCTATTGCCCCCATTGTGATGGGCCATTGTTTAAGGGTAAACCCGTTGCGGTGATTGGTGGAGGCAATTCCGGAGTGGAGGCAGCTATCGATCTGGCGGGCATTGTGGCCCATGTTACGGTGCTGCAATTTGGTGATGCCCTGCGGGCTGACCAAGTACTTCAGGAAAAGCTACGCTCCCTGCCTAACGTTACCGTTATCACTAACGCTCAGACCCAAGAAGTGGTGGGAGACGGCCAACGAGTTACCGGATTGGTTTACCTTAACCGTATTACTGGCGAATCCCATTCGCTGGCATTGGAAGGTATCTTTGTCCAGATTGGTTTGTTACCTAACACCGATTGGCTCAAAGGAACGGTAGAGCTGTCTCGCCATGGTGAGATCCAGGTAGATAACCGAGGACAAACCTCCCAGCCTGGGATCTTCGCAGCAGGTGACGCTACAACCACTCCTTACAAGCAAATCATTATCGCTATGGGAGAAGGTGCTAAAGCCAGCCTAGCAGCGTTTGATCACTTAATCCGTAGCACCGCCGCCGTTTAATAGCCCAAGAGGAACTTAGGCTTCACTGGGCCTTGTGCTGGTTGGTTCCGTCGTGCCCGCAAAAGCGGGCATCCGATATCGTAGTTGTCTGACCAATAGGACCAACGTAAGTAGTCCTAACAATCCGTGAACCCACCAGAGCCCTAAACTTAAGGGGGTAAGTCCCCGTTCCAGCCAATTGCGGGCCACCGCCAGCAAGTTACTAAATATCAGGTAAAGTAAGATAGCTCCTAGAATTCGTCCATAGCGTCCTTCCCGAGGGGTTGTTCGACTTAACGGTACCGCTAACATTGCCAATAACAGGCTAGACAACGGCAGAGCTAGGCGCCACTGCCATTCAGCTTGATCGCCAGGGGAATCACTAGTTAGTAGGGCTGCAGTCGCTATCGCTTCCCGTTTACGATTGCTCGCTTCTACTCGAGAAATGGGGAGTAACACTCCATGGCGTTGATATTCCATCAGACGAAATTCGCTGGTTCCTGGCGTCCCTTCGTAGCGGTGACCTTCTGTAAGTACCAGGTACTGACTTCCCGTAGCATCGTCTAATTCTCGACTGCCGTGGCTAGCTGCTAGGACACCTGGAGCTGTGGCGTCGGGCCGCTGATAATGAACAAAAATGTTAGTAAGAGTCCCGTCTGGCTCAATTCGCTCCACAAAAAACACCGCCTGCCCTTGGTGGATTTCCTGAAACCGGCCGGCCTGGAGCCCAGAAAGGGCTGGACGCTTTTTGGCAGAATCCAGGACACGGGTTTTGATTTCCGCAGCCCAGGGATTAACGCCCAAAGATAGAATTAGTAATAGCACCGTCACCGGTAAAGCGGCCCGCGTCACACTCCATAGCACTTGAAATGGGCCAATGCCACAAGCTGCCATTACCACCATTTCGTGATCCCGGTATAACCGTCCCAACCCTGCTACCACCGCGACAAATAGGGCCAAAGGCAGCACCAAACCAGCAAATCCCACCATTTTTAGCCCCAATAGGGTAAAAAGCAGGTCGGTAGGAATTTCTCCAGCAGCAGCGTCCGCTAGATAACGTACTAATTGATGGCTCACCAAGATGACCATCAACAAGAGAAACACAGCTGCCAGGGTGAAGTGAATCTCCCGGGCAATATAGCGTTGCAGAATCATGGAGCAATTAGGCTTTGGGGGAGTCGACTATCGGTTGTCGGGAGCGGGCCTGTAACCAGCGAACTCCCAGTAAATCCACTATCCCTACCCACAATCGATTATGTAGGCCATATTTAGAAGTTCCTCGGGTACGGGGACGATGATTCACTGGGATAGATTCCACGCGTCCACCTGCCCGCAGAAATAATGCCGGAAGAAACCGGTGCATATGGTCAAAATAAGGAAGTTCCAGAAATAATTGCCGAGGAAACACTTTGAGGCCACAGCCGGTATCCGGCGTGTGGTCTCCCAACAGCCGCCCCCGGACACCGTTGGCAATGCGAGAAGAAAACCGGCGTAGCCAAGTGTCATGACGCCGAGCACGCCAGCCCGCCACCAGCAAAGCGCCACCATCAGCCTGGGCAACGGCCAGTAATGCCGGAATGTCTGCTGGATCGTTTTGGCCATCACCATCCAACGTTGCTATTAGTGGTCCTTGAGCAGCCCGAATACCTGTTACCAATGCAGTACTCTGGCCACAGCTGTGGCGGTGCCGTAGCACTCGTAGAGATGGGCAACGGGTAGTTGCTTCCTGCAGGCGAGCGGGCGTCCCATCGTTGCTACCGTCGTCTACGTAAATTATTTCGTAACGAAAGATTCCTCCCAGGGCAGCTTGAATTTCTGCAACCAGGGGCAAAATGTTGTCCTGTTCATTACGAACCGGGACGACCACAGAGACATCGAAGGCAGAATTATCAGAGAAAGACATGATGGGAATCGGATAGAACAAGGGAAAGGGGCGCAGCATACACCGTCGCCACTCAATTGTGGGTTGTAGCGGGTATATTAACCACCTCCCCCCTCAGACCCAGAGGTCATCCTACCGTGGTTGCCCGCGCTATTAAGCCTGAAGAGTTCATCATCCACAAACAGCCTTACTACGAGCCCCTTGATCGGGAGATAGAAGTATTTGAAGCGGCCTACCGCAATCGTTTACCTATTCTTCTCAAAGGCCCAACTGGCTGCGGTAAAACTCGCTTCATGGAGCATATCGCCTGGCGGTTAGCCCGCCCTCTTATCACGGTATCTTGCCACGATGATTTAACAGCTTCTGACTTAGTTGGACGGTTTTTGGTAACTGGAGGAGAGACGGTATGGGTGGATGGACCACTGGCTCGGGCGGTAAGGGCGGGAGCCATTTGTTACCTGGATGAGGTGGTAGAGGCCCGCAAAGATACCACAGTGGTGATTCATCCCTTAGCGGATGATCGACGGGTGTTGCCCATGGAGAAAACTGGGGAATTATTGCAAGCACCCCCTGAATTTTGTTTAGCCATTTCCTATAACCCCGGCTATCAAAGTGTTCTTAAGGATCTTAAACAGAGCACTCGTCAGCGCTTTGTTGCGCTGGAATTCGGTTACCCTAAGCCGGAATTGGAAATCCGTATCATCACCAAGGAAGCTGGCATAGAACTGGTAATAGCCGAGCGATTAGTAAAATTTGCCGCTATGACCCGCAATCTTAAGGGTAATGGCCTGGAGGAAGGTGCAAGCACTCGACTGTTGGTTCATGCCGGTAAACTAATTCATCAGGGCATTGATCCCCTAACAGCTTGTCGCTCTGCTGTAGCAGAAGCGATAACAGACGACCCAGAAATGTTAGCAGCGGTTTATGAGTTGGCAGCTTCGCTGTTCTAGTAGTTTGACCCCTGCGGCTTCTCGAACGATACTTGGCGGCCCTTCGCACCCACTTCTCTGTCATGGCTCACTACCAACTGGATGCTCGCCGTCTGCTTTGCCCTCTCCCAGTTATCCGTACCCAGGATCGGGTTAAGCAGCTCTTGCCGGGGGATGTGTTAGATATAGTGGCAACAGACCCTGGAGTACTTCAAGATATTCCGGCATGGGCTCGGCTCAACGGTCACCGTTTATTAACCACTCGCCGAGAAGGATGGGAGGTGTGGGTAACACTAACAGTGGGTCAGCAAGAAAACTGACCGAGAATAGTGCGCGATTAAATGTTAATTGCACTTATTTGGTGCTGTCTCTTATACACATCTGACGCTGCCGACGATACTCCTTGTGTA
>CAWUNB010000015.1:0-16084 GCA_963923745.1 uncultured Thiotrichales bacterium | reverse complement strand
CTAGGACTTAGGCTGGTCAATCTCGGGCCTGCGAATTTGACTTCACAAGCCCCGTACTTTAGCACGGGGTGATTGACGGATTCGCTCTCTTAAACATGGCTCCAGGCTACCCCTAGGATCGAAACAGTCGAGTGTATTGGCTTTCATGTTGGCTACTGGCAATAGCTAAAGCCGGACAAGATGCTCCAATGGCGTCTTCCTCTATAGCTAATGCGATAGCCAACGTTTCCGGGATAACCTGAGTTAACTGGGCCAATATTTGTTGGCCCTGGGTTTGTCCCAAGGGCACGCACTTCATTCCTGCCACGATTAGCCCTTCCGCCCACGTCCAGGCATAACCCAGCATCAAAGAATCGCAGGGAATTTGCCCAGTCACACCGGCAAAGGCCATACCGGCGGCTTGGCTGCGGGCCAGATGTTTACGCCAAGCCAATACCTCAGGTAAGGCCCAGGCCACCAGCAAATCCGCTAATGCCCGCCCTCGTTGCCGTTCCTCCTGTCGTAGCTCCATGGTTTCTCGGGCAGCAATCAGCCGATCAACCCAGTAATCCAGACGCCCTTTGTCCGCCGCCCCTACCGCGCCGTAGAGGCGAAGCAGGATGGGTAGATCCACTTGAGCGAGAGCATGGCGTAGCTGATCGACGACCCAGGCCTGTAAATCCGCCGCGTTGGTGATCCACCCTGCTGCCACTGCCCATTCAATGCCTTGAGAATAGGTGAATCCGCCAATAGGCAAAGAGGGGCTGACGAGCTGTAACAAGCGCAATAGACGGGTATCCGCCATCATGATGGTGTTTTTTTATAGAAACGGCCCTGTTCGTGGGGATGGCTATGATGGCTATGCCCACCGCCCTGATAGGCTCCGTTTTCTGGAATAAAGGGCCGTTGTACCGCAGTGACAAATAATCCTAGTCCACGAACTAAATCATCCAGCACCGCGTCCTGAAGGTAATAGAGGGCCTCTCGCTCAATTTGCAGAGGAACATGGCGGTTGCCCAAGTGATAGGCGGCCCGGGCCAGAGTCAGCCCATCTGAGCACTCCACCCGCGAGAGGGGTTCTACCGCCGCCACCACTCGCCGCGTGACCTGTCCATCTTCCCTGACCAGGCCATCCCCGTCGGCTAGAAGCGTGCCACGGGGTAAACCCAGACCAATTTCTTGGCCATCCGCCAACACCAACCGTAACCGGCTGTGCTGACGCTGTTCCCACGTCAGGGTGAGAACCGCCGCTTCTGGCGGGGCAAAAGGTACTTTAGCGGTGAAATAGTCCATCAGAATAGAAAATAGCGTTGGGCTAAGGGCAAGGATATTGCCGGTTCGCAGGTCAACAACTGACCGTCGGCCCGGACCTGATAGGTTTGGGGATCGACTTCAAGGGTGGGTTGCCAGTCATTGTGAACCATATCCCGCTTCCGCAATGAACGGGTGCCCTTGACCTGGCCGATGAGTCGACGCAGCCCTAACTGCTCAGGCAATCCAGCTTCTAGCGCCATTTTCGGTAGGAACGTCATGGATGTTGCGGCCAACGCGCCGCCTATGGCTCCGAACATCGGACGGTAGTGCACCGGTTGCGGCGTAGGAATAGAGGCATTAGCGTCCCCCATTGGGGCCGCCACAATCAGCCCCCCCTTCAGGATCAGGCTAGGTTTAACGCCAAAGAAGGCCGGACGCCACAGCACCAAATCGGCTAATTTGCCCACTTGAATGGACCCGACTTCGTGGGCAACACCGTGAGCTAGGGCGGGATTAATGGTGTATTTGGCCAAATACCGTTTCACTCGGGTATTGTCATGACCAGCGGGATCTCCGGCCAAGGCCCCCCGTTGTATTTTCATTTTGTGGGCGGTTTGCCAAGTACGGGTAATCACTTCCCCCACTCGTCCCATGGCCTGACTATCCGACGAGATCATGCTGAAGGCCCCCAGATCATGGAGGATGTCTTCTGCGGCAATGGTTTCTCGCCGAATACGGGATTCCGCGAAAGCCACATCTTCAGGAATGGCCGGAGACAGATGATGGCAAACCATCAACATATCTAAATGCTCATCCACCGTGTTGACGGTGTAGGGCCGGGTCGGATTAGTGGAAGAAGGCAGCACATTGGCCAAACCAGCCGCCTTAATAATATCCGGGGCATGACCACCACCGGCTCCTTCGGTATGGTAGGTGTGAATAGTCCGATCACGAAAAGCAGCGAGGGTATCCTCGACAAAACCCGATTCGTTCAAGGTATCGGTGTGGATAGCCACTTGGACATCCTGCTGTTCCGCTACTCCCAAGCAACAATCAATGGCCGCTGGCGTCGTTCCCCAATCTTCATGCAGTTTGAGTCCCATCGCCCCAGCGGCAACCTGTTCCTCCAAAGGAGCCGGTTGGCTGGCGTTGCCCTTGCCTAAAAATCCTAAATTGACCGGAAGCCCTTCGGCGGCCTGCAACATGCGGTGTAAATGCCAGGGACCGGGAGTACACGTGGTCGCATTGGTACCGGTGGCCGGTCCGGTACCACCGCCGATTAGGGTGGTCACTCCCGACATAAGGGCTTCTTCCACCTGCTGGGGACAGATAAAGTGAATATGGCTATCAATTCCCCCGGCTGTCAGAATCTGACCCTCGCCAGCAATAATCTCAGTACCAGGACCAATGATAATAGTGACGCCTGCTTGGATATCAGGATTACCGGCTTTGCCAATGGCGGCGATACGACCATTTTTTATGCCGACATCGGCTTTCACAATCCCCCAGTGATCGGCAATCACGGCATTGGTAATAACCAGATCGGCTACTTCATGGGCGCATCGTTGGCTTTGCCCCATACCATCTCGAATGACTTTACCACCGCCAAAAGAGACTTCATCACCATAAATAGCCGCATCCGCTTCAATTTGAATAAATAATTCAGTGTCGCCAAGACGGATGCGGTCGCCCACGGTGGGGCCATATAGCGCCGCATAAGCGGATCGATCCATAACGCTCACGGTTTTTCCTCCTCTGCTATCAGCGGACCCATTATCTGACCAGTAAAACCGTAGACCCGCCGTAATCCTCTGTAGGGCACTAATGACACGGTACGCCGCTGGCCTGGTTCAAAGCGCACCGCTGTTCCAGCAGGAATATCTAAACGCCAACCCCGTGTTGGCCCACGATCAAAAACTAAAGCCGAATTGGTTTCAAAAAAATGATAATGGGAACCGACTTGAATCGGACGATCCCCCTGATTAGTAACTTCGACGATTAGTCGCGGCTGATCGGCATTTAGCTCCAAAGTACCGGGAGCGACTAAAATCTCACCAGGGATCATGGGCGTTATTTCCACGTTAGTTAAGTAATTGGCTGATGTACAGTGACTAATTTAGTTCCATCGGGAAAAGTCGCTTCCACCTGCACCTGTTCGACCATTTCTGCAATGCCTTCCATAACCTCTTCCCGAGTTAACAGCGTTCGACCATAATCCATTAAATCAGCAACGCTACGTCCCTCTCTGGCTCCTTCTAAAATAGCACAGCTCAAATAAGCGACCGCTTCCGGGTAATTGAGTTTTAGTCCACGATTTTTCCGTCGTTCTGCCAATAATCCAGCAGTGAATAGCAAAAGTTTATCTTTTTCTCTGGGAGTAAGTTCCACGGGGTTGCTCCAGTTAAATTAAACCAAACGCACTAAGCCAATACAGACTACAGCGTGAGTGCGTAATTTCAATTTTGTGCCATAAGCCGCTTCTAAAGTAACGCGATAACGGGCTAATTGATTTTCCGCTTCGGCCAGCAAGTTAGCCACTGCGGGCAAGGCTCGTAATTCATTACGGGGCATCTGGGCGATGTGATCGCTGGTTAATCCTAATCCCGGCAATTCGCTTATTTTAAGATGCTTAAATTCAAGCAAATGATCCAACAGAGCATATTCGCGTCGATCTGGGCGAATGATGAGACTAAGATCGGCATAGCCTTTAGCTAGGGGCGTTTCCGAATCCATAATATAGACAAGATCGTTGAAGAGTGTGGTTAAAAATGCCGTTTTAACCACTAATTCATTAGACCAGCGTAGATCCCGATTATCAAATACGGGTAAAAACCGGCGTTCAATAAAATCATATAGCGGTTCTATTTCTCCGCTGGTATAAAAAATCTTACAAACCTGTTCCCGTTCTTGGCTAATTTCATACCCTGGTAATAATACTGATTGTATTTGCTCGACATAGAGTTTTTTTACGACCAAATTAGGGACCACTAACTGTAAATCTCCCATAAAATCCTGTCCACTGTAAGTCAAAACACCAAAATAATACAGTAGGGAAACAAGAAAAGTATGGTCCTTGGGTGCGTTCAGCATCATTTGCACACCAAAGCGATTAGACAGTGCCGGAATAGTTATTGGAGTTTCAGACTGAAGGGCGTTATTAATAATAGCTTGCCCATAAGGCAATCGGCTTACATATTCAATGCGATTGCGATCCATGGCAAAATTACTATCCAACATTTCTTTAGGATAACGGCAATCCATTTGTAGCCATTTAAAAAAATATAAGGCTAAGGTCGGATTATAAACAAAATCGCAGTCTTCTTGTTGAGAAAAATTGTATCCATTATAAAAAGCTCGCATTAATGATAAAGCATCTTCGACTTTAGCTGAAGCTAATGGGCAATTAGTCATGATTTGCTTCAGCGTAGTTAGAATTTCTTCTTCATGGAAACCACATAAGTCGTTAAATTCTGATCGTCTCGAAATATCTTCAATAATGTTGTATCCCGAAGTAATATCCGCCATCACTACCGGCGTTACCCCGGTCATAAAAACACGTTCTAATCCCTCACCATTCGCGCCCCATTTGATAGCCTTAAATAAAGTTTTAATCAAGCCTTCGCTACCGACTAATTCATGGTAACGCGCTTCTCCCTTTTCTTGACTGACTAATACTTCATTGGCAAAATTATCATATTCATCGATAAATAAATAAAGTTTATAAGGCGTTCGATTGATCGCCATTAGTAAAGATTGAAAAGAAGCGATAGCGTCTTCATCATAAATAACGACATTATTTAACTGATCTGAGTATTTAGCTACGAGGGATTGAATTTTTATATTAATATGATTAAATAAAGATTGTCGAATTTTTATTAAATCCCCTGAAGGGTCAACAACTGAGAAATCCCAACGCATAACATAATAATTATTGTGTATTGGGGTAGGGCACTGCCCTATTTGTAAATGACCAAATAGCCGAGAAAAATCATCTGCTTTAGCCAGATCATAGTAATTTTCTAACGTAGAAAGCCACAACGATTTGCCAAATCGTCGTGGACGGAGTAGCAATAACTGATGCCCCATATTTTCCATTAGTCGAATACGATCAGTACGATCAAGATAATAAAAACCTTGATTGATAATCGTTTGAAAATCAGCAATACCGTAGGGAAAATTAAGCGTTGCGAATGTGCTCATCGCCATCCACTGTCTCCATCACCGACCAACCGCGTGACTTGTCGGCCACTGTGGTCAAAGTGGCCAGCACCAAAACCGTTCCCTGAGCGGAGTCGAAGGGAGCTGGTTATCTGTCTAAAAAACAACGTCCCAAAGTGATTCCATTTTCAATTCAAATGCCTTAAGTACTTTTTCGCCAAACAAAATTTCAGGATTATCTAACACTAACATTGCTTGATCGGGCATAAAAACATAAACCAGCTTTTCTTCTGGATCGATCAACCATCCTAAGTGAGCACCATTTTCGATATATTCCCGCATTTTGACTTGCAATATTTGTAAGCTATCGCTAGGTGAGCGCAGCTCAATAATAAAATCCGGGCAAAGCGGTAAAAATCCTTGTTTTTGCTTCTTGTTTAATAAAGCTAGGCGCGATTTTTTAACCCAAGAAACATCCGGTGAGCGGATGGCGCTATTAGGAAGAATAAATCCAGTAGATGAATCAAAAACAACACCATCACCGTTTTGATCAGCCCAAATAGTCAACAAAGCATTTAATCTGGAATTCCGCCACCCTGTTTCGCCTCCTGTTGGAGCCATAATTTCGTGGTCTCCTGTTTCTGTGCGTTCGATGCGCAAATCGCGGTTAGCGCGGCAAAACTCATAAAACTGTTGATTATCGAAACGCATCGAGGTAGGCCAATGCAGTACCATTGGCGATGGTAATTTAGACGCAGGACGGATTATGTTATGCCAAGTCATGGATTTTTGTCTCTTTTTAGTAGAGATACGCACGTCTCGACTTTAGCCATTTTAGAGATAAGTATAATTAACATTTCCAAATACCCGGTAGACAGGCTGGCCGTTGCAAAATCCTTGGGCGCAATAAACTCCAAACCGTAGTGAATAGCTGACGCAGGGGTTCAGTAAAAGAAGTCAAACAACGGACAACCAATAAATCATCTAATAACGTTGCGCCCCACTGTCCTTCTGCATTCAGGGTAAGCTGACGCACAGCGGCCAATTCTTCTGGCCCAGCTGGGATAGCGAAAGCAGTCCCTGTCACAGGCCAACCCCGTAACCCGCTGGAACCCGTTAAACCTTGCCCTTGGTAAATACGCAGTCGATCCTGCAACAACGGGCGTCCTTGTTGTTGTAGGTCGAGCAATAAATCGACTGACCCCTCCAGCAAAGGTTCTTGGTTGGCTGGTCGCCCGAGGGCATGGACTTCCCAGCCCAGAACACGGGCGTGGCTGGCCAACGCAAATCGGGTGACTAAACGAGCGTGGGTTCCAGAAAAGAAAATATTCTCCTGGGGCAACCATTCCAAGATCCCGTTTTCTGCCACGTGCAACCACTGCTGCTGTTGGGCTAACGGCCCGGCACTGCGGTAAAACTTAGTGGCTCCAGGGGTGGTCAGCAGCGCGTGGGCAGTCGGCCCCACGGTCAGATGAAGCGCCAAATCGTCGCCCCCGACTACGCCGCCGGGGGGATGAAGCAAATAGCAATGGCAGGGCGATCCTTCTGGGTAAAACGGGCGCTGTACCACTAAAGGGCCTTGGTGGGAGCGCTTGGCCAGGATCGTTCGACCATTTGCGCCCTGGGCAAAATCCAAAGTCAGACGGGCTTGCCAGCCACCGGCGCTCATAGGGAGAAGGCTATACCGTCAAATATTGCCGGATCAAATCATCAGTGAGACTATTCATATTACCAGCAGCTACTCGACGCCCTCTATCTAAAATAACAAAATGATCGGCAACTCGTCGGGCAAAAGGCAATTTTTGCTCTACTAAAATAACAGTAAGGGCTAATTCTCCTATCAAGCGCCGAAGAATATCACCTATTTCTTGAACGATATTAGGCTGAATCCCTTCCGTCGGTTCATCGAGAATCAGTAATTTAGGATCAATAACTAAAGCCCGACCAATCGCCAATTGTTGCTGTTGCCCGCCCGAAAGATCTCCACCCCGTCGTTGTCCCATGGTTTTTAGCATAGGAAATAATTCATAAATAAACGAAGGTATTTGCCGTTGCCCATCAGCGCGAGCGGGTAAGCCGATACGCAAATTCTCTTCCACCGTGAGTAACGGAAAAATTTGTCGCCCTTGCGGGACAAAACCAATTCCCAGGGGAGCTCGTTGTTCAGCGGATAATTTAGCCAGATCGTGACCTTGGTATATTAGACTACCGGATTGCAGCGGCAACAATCCCATAATACTTTGTATGAGCGTTGTTTTACCGACTCCGTTGCGTCCCATAAGGCAAGTACATTGCCCCGCAGGAATATCTATATCGATATCCCACAGAGTATGGCTTTGCCGATAAAATTGATTCAGTCCACGAATAGTGAGCATAGTCTTAGCCACCTAAATAAACGTCTATTACTCGTGGATTATTTTGTACTTCATCCATCGATCCTTCTGCTAAAACCGATCCTTGGTGTAAAACGGTCACCCGTTTAGCAATGGATCGAACAAAATCCATATCATGCTCCACCACTACGACAGAATGACGTCCCGCGAGAGAGCGCAATAATTCTGCTGTCCGTTCCATTTCTTGGGGCGTCATGCCCGCTACCGGTTCGTCTACTAATAACAATAAGGGATCTTGCATAAGCAACATTCCAATTTCCAGCCATTGTTTTTGGCCGTGGGATAGAATACCCGCTTGGGTTTTAAGATGGTGTTGTAGTCCAATTAACGTGACCACTTCTTCAATACGATCCCGTTGTTGACCGGTTAATTTGGCCCAGAAAGTAGGCCAAAGGCTTTTGTCACCGGCCATGGCTAATTCTAAATTTTCAAACACACTGTGATTTTCAAAAACGGTAGGTTTTTGGAATTTGCGACCAATGCCCATTTGGGCAATGGCCGGTTCATCGAATTCTAATAAATTAATCGTCTGGCCAAAAAAAACATAACCGCTATCCGGTCGCGTTTTACCGGTAATCACATCCATCATAGTAGTTTTGCCCGCCCCATTAGGACCAATGACACAGCGCAATTCCCCTACATCCACATAAAAAGATAAATCATTCAGCGCCCGAAAACCATCAAAGGTGACGGAAACACCCTCTACGTATAGCAAAGTTTTGTGGGAAATATTTAACGTCTCAGCCAACGTTTTGCCGGGATTAAGATATTGCCAGCGTTCGACTTGGGCACCCATTAGTTTATCTCTCTTGAGCGACCAAGGCCCGCCAGTCCACGGGGTAATAGTAAAGTCACTAACACAAATAATCCTCCCAAGGCGAATAACCAAGCATCGGGAAAAACAGCGGTGAATAGGCTTTTGCCGTAATTGACCAGCAAAGCGCCGATGACGGCTCCGTAGAGAGTGGTTCGTCCGCCGACAGCCACCCAAATGACGATCTCAATGGAATTAATCGGTGAAAATTCTCCTGGGTTAATAATCCCCACCTGGGGTACATATAAGGCACCTGCCAAACCAGCCAATAAGGCAGAAAAAGTAAAAATGGCTGTTTTAACCCGTTCCACTCGATAGCCAATAAAACGAACACGGGATTCAGCATCGCGAATAGCCACAGTGACTCGACCTAACCGAGAAGTGACGATGATTCGACAACTCAGATAACCACCGATCAGGGCTAATCCCGAAGCGATAAATAGGCCAATACGAGTGACATCACTTTGCAAACTGAACCCCAGCAAATCTTTAAAATCCGTCAAACCGTTATTGCCACCAAAACCCATTTCATTACGAAAAAAAGCCAGCATTAAGGCATAGGTCAGGGCTTGGGTAATAATAGATAAGTAAACACCGGTCACTCGAGAACGAAAAGCAAGATAACCGAAACCATACGCCAGCATAGCGGGTACAAACAGAGCCATGAATAGTGCAACAGCAAACCAGTCAAACCCTTGCCAAAACCAAGGCAGCCTATCCCAATTGAGGAATACCATAAAATCGGGCAGAACAGGATTACCGTAGACGCCGCGATCTCCTATTTGGCGCATTAAATACAGGCCCATGGCATAACCCCCTAAGGCAAAAAAAGCGCCATGCCCTAAACTTAATAACCCCAGATAGCCCCAGATTAAATCAACAGCCATTGCTAATAGGGCATAGCATAAATATTTACCCAGCAACGTTACCGCGTAGGTTGATACATGCCAAGGATGAGTAGTCGGTAAGCCGAGATTTAACACCGGCACGACGATTAGAGTAATGATGAGCAATACCAGTAGTGCCTGGCCACCCCTATCACCGCGCATTGCCTTTAGCATGGGGTTAGCCCTCCGCCGCTCGTCCTCGAGGAGGAAATAATCCACGAGGTCGTTTTTGAATAAAAAGAATAATAAATACCAACACTAAAATCTTGGCCAAGACCGCGCCGGCCCACGGTTCCATTATTTTATTAGCAACGCCCAAACTTAATCCGGCCACCAGAGTACCCCACAAATTACCTACCCCTCCAAACACCACCACCATAAAAGAATCAATAATATAAGCCTGCCCCATGTTAGGACCGACGTTGGTCAATTGGGATAAAGCCACGCCGGCCACGCCGGCCACGCCGGAGCCTAAGCCAAATGTTAAAACATCGACTCGAGCCGAACGTACTCCCATGGCTCGGGCCATAGCGCGATTTTGTGATACAGCGCGGACAGCTAAACCTAGGTTAGTGCGACGGAGAACCAGTAATAGGGCAACAAAAACGGCGAGAGCAAAAATAAGGATATACAGTCGACTGTAAGTCAGGGCGAGAGCGGGATTAATCGGCCATGCCCCACTCATCCACCCGGGATTTTGAACCACCACATTTTGCGCTGAAATAAAAGTACGAACTAATTGTTGAAGAATCAGGCTAATACCAAAAGTGGCTAATAGGGTTTCCAGAGGACGACCGTAAAGGAAACGGATGACCGTTCTTTCAATGAGAATGCCAAACAGGGCAGATACTATAAACGCCGCCGGAATAGCCAGCAAAATAGAATAATCTAACCAACTGGGAAGTGCGGTTTGTACCAGATAAGTGGTGTAGGCACCGATCATAATCAACTCGCCATGGGCCATATTAATAACGCCCATGACACCAAAAGTGATAGCCAAACCAATCGCAGCTAAAACTAATACTGATCCTAAACTTAACCCAAAAAATAAGGTTTCGAGGCGGTTACTCCAGGTTAATTGTCGATCAATAGAAGACAGTGCTTTTACCGCTGCTGATTTTACGCTTGGATCCGGGTCGGATTCGGCCAGAGGAACCAGGGCATTACGGGCCTCGGGATACAGATTATTAGCTAACACGCTAATCGCTTTAAGACGATTAACCGCGTCATCGGCTGTTAACTGGGGCAGGGCGAGGGCAATAACAAGAATATTACGCACGGCTACGACTGATTCTCGGGCTAATTGGTTTTGTAACGCCTGTAGCACGGTGGGATTATTCTCTCCCAGCATTTCCCGCGCCGCCGCTAAACGAATAGTGGGATTGGCATCATTCAAATGCCACACAGCCAAAGCTAGGCGCAGTGTGGTCCGCATTTTATTATTTAAGGTGATTTTTTTGCTACTGCTTGCCCCCACTTCACCTAAATCTCGCTGAGTGAGTGGATCGATTAAGCGCAGATTTCCGGGAGTGGATGGCTGGCCAATGACAATAATGGGATTAACGGATCGCAGATACAACTCGCCTTGTGCTAACGCGGTCAAAATAGCCGGTACCCGTTCATCGTTACTGGTAGCCAGGGAATCCAAGGCCGCCTGTTTGGCCGGGAATGTGCGTTCTGCCAATTGCGGTAATAGTTCTTCTAAGGAAGCGGCCTGGGATTCATTAAAAAAAATACCCGCTAGGAGCCAAAAAATAAACGCTCCTTTGGTTAATACAAAGGAGCGATTATGAAAACAAAAAAGCGACATAGCCCATCTCGCTTGGCAGGGGAAGTGGGCCAGCGCTCGTTAAAGCGCTGGCTCATTAACTATTTAGCGGTAGAACCTAAACACATTTTGGTTTTGGTGTTGTAATTACCGCATTTAATGGGAGCGGTCCAATCGGCTTCGAGATCTTTAGAGCCAGGCAAATAATCGGACCAGGCATCGCCCGGCACGGTTCCTGTGGTTTCCCACACTACGGCGAATTGGCCATTATCCTGAATCTCGCCAATTAACACCGGTTTAGTAATGTGGTGATTAGGCAGCATCTTAGCAATTCCGCCAGTGAGATTAGGCGTCTCTAGGCCAACGATGGCTTGTTCCACTTTATCGGTGTCGGTAGTACCGGCTTTTTCTACTGCCTGCACCCACAGATTAAAACCAAGATAATGGGCTTCCATGGGATCGTTAGTCACTCGCCGTTCATCCTTAATAAAGTGATGCCAGGTGTTGATAAATTCAGCATTGTTGGCTGAATCGACACTCATGAAATAATTCCAGGCCGCTAAATGTCCAACCAGAGGTTTGGTATCGATACCTGAAAGTTCTTCTTCACCCACGGAGAATGCTACTACGGGAATATCCGCAGCAGATAGGCCTTGATTACCTAACTCTTTATAAAACGGTACGTTGGCATCGCCATTGACAGTAGAGACTACCGCTGTCTTTTTGCCGGTGCTACCAAATTTCTTAATATCACTAACGATGGACTGCCAATCAGAGTGACCAAACGGCGTATAATTAATAAGAATATCATTGGACGCTACGCCGTTTTGTTTCAGATAAGCTTCCAAAATTTTATTGGTTGTCCGGGGATAAACATAATCCGTGCCCGCTAATACCCAGCGCTTAACCCCTTGCTTCATTAAATAATCAACCGCTGGAATTGCTTGTTGATTAGGTGCGGCACCGGTGTAAAAAACATTTTTGGATGATTCTTCGCCTTCATACTGAACGGGATAAAAAAGTAAACCATTTAGTTCTTCAAAAACCGGAAGAACGGATTTCCGCGATACCGATGTCCAACAACCAAAGACAGCCGCTACTTTGTCTTTTTCCAACAAAGCGCGGGCTTTTTCCGCAAATAATGGCCAATTAGAGGCCGGATCCACAACAACGGCTTCAAGTTTTTTGCCTAAAACACCCCCTTTTTTATTTTGCTCATCTATGAGCATCAATACGGTATCCTTCAATGTCGTTTCACTAATGGCCATTGTGCCGGAAAGGGAATGCAATACCCCGACTTTAATCGTCTCTTCCGCCGCCTGGCTGGAAAAAGTAATTCCAAGGCTTACAGCAAAATAAGTGCTGACTATCAGTTTTTTTATCAAGCTGTTGCTTTCCATCGGATGCCCCTATGTGAAGGATAAAAATCACCGTTTTGGCGGTTGTTCGCCTTCAGCAAACATCGGGCCAATTTTTTGATAAGAGAAAACACGCTTCCCAACCAAAGACATGGGAACATCCTTAGTTGCGTAACCGTGCAAAAACAAGGGTACAAAAGCTGAAAAGTGCTTTATTTTGGTGCATAGCATAGAGTCAAACTTATTTTCCCTATTTACTAACTCGCTCCTGCCCATGGCAGCGGATGGTTGAATTACTTAGGGCCGAAAGGCGCGTTATTGGTGACGACGGTTAAGCACTTGCTCGATGTTCCGGCTCCATGCTGATTTGAAGGCGGCGTCATTCGCGAAGAGCTTATAGAGTTCCAGCTCGTCCTTCCTTCGCTTTAGCATCACCTCTTGCAGCATCTTTTCAAGGGCAAGTCCGCGATTGTAGGGATCGGTATTCGCCTCATATTTGGTGGTGTAATCCGGGTGGGCGCGGATGCTGTTGACAATATTGATGAATTTGACCCGCTGCTCTTCGGGCGTGGCGCTCCAGCCTTGAAACCAGCGCTCGTTGAAATGGCGAATGATTTCGTCGAGCGTGTCTGTCTCTGGGGGGCCGTCATGGTAGCCACGCGGGTTAGGGTTCTGTGGTTCCAATTCGCGGCCAGAGGCATCGAGACTGATGGTGTGATTCAGTTTGACGCGCTCTAGGCCATAGGACGAGAGATCCACCGCGTTCCGCAGATCGGCGGGCGTGCCTTGATTAGCGTCGTGAACATTGAGCTTGGGAATCAATAACTTGAGAAACCAAAATAGCTTTTCCCAGGCCAAAACCTCGAACGGGATGATCGCGGCCATCTGGCCGTAAATCTTCACAAACTGCTTGGCCTTGATCTTGAAGTCGATCTTATCGGTGTCCGGCAGCTCTAGTTCAGCGTTAAACCGATTGGCAGCAATATCGATGATCGGGCTGAGGGTTTGTGCCTCTTCCCCAGCAAAGTAGCGTGCAATGAAATCGTCTACCTCTGCTTCCTCGTAAACGCCAACCTGATCCAGCGCGTCCTTCAGCTCGTGCAATACATTGACATCGGTAGCCTCTGACAGCTCGGTCTCCGTGTAAAAAGGGGCAAAGGCGGCCTTGATGTCATCCACGCTGTTGAAGAAATCGAGGATGAACAGATCTTCCGTCCGCTTGCCCAGCTTGGGGGCGGAGCGGTTGAGCCGCGACAGCGCCTGTACCGCGAGGACAAACTGTAGTTTCTTGTCCACATACATCGCCGTCAGCTTGGGCTGGTCAAAGCCGGTCAGGTATTTGTTGGCAACGATCAGTAGCCGATAGGGGTCGGTGTCAAATTTTTCCCGTGTCTCGCTTTCGGGGCAACCATTCATCCCTGTTTCAGTGTAGTTCACCCCATCGACCGTCTGATGGCCTGAAAACGCAATCAGCGCCTTGAACGGATTGCCCTGATCAGCCAGCCGTTTAGTGATCGCCTTGTAGTAGCGGATCGCGGTTTCAATATTCTGGGTGATGATCATGCCCTTGGCTTTGCCGCGCAGCTTCTTGGTGTTCACCACCTGGGCGATAAAGTGGTCGAGCATGATCTCGGCCTTGACGTTGATGGGCTGCTGGCCGGACTCGACATCGGCACGCAGCTGCTTCTGGGCTTTTTTGGTGTTGAACCGGGGGTTGTCTGCAATGGACTTTTGGATCTCGTAATAGCTTTTGTAGGTGGTGTAGTTGGCCAGCACATTGAGGATGAAACCCTCCTCAATCGCCTGCTTCATGCTGTAGAGGTGGAACGGCTTGAAGTGGCCATCGGGCTGCTGCTCGCCAAACTTTTCCAGCGTGGGCACTTTGGGAGTGGCGGTGAAGGCCAGATAGGAGGCGTTGCCGCGCATTTTGCGTGACTGCGTCGCGGCCTTCATCGTTTCCAGAATGCGCTCTTGTGGATCTTCTTCGTCAGGATCGCCATTGCCTGCGCCCATGACGCCGTTCATATCGTCGTGGGCGTGGCCACTTTGGCCGCTGTGGGCCTCGTCGATAATCACGGCGAACCGCTTATCACTCAGATCGGCAATGCCGTCGATGATGCGGGGAAATTTCTGAATCGTGGTGATGATGATCTTTTTACCGTTCTCCAGCGCCGCTTTCAGGTCAGCGGAGTGCAGCGCCGGAGCAACGATGTTTTTAACCTCGGAGAATTCTTTGATGTTGTCCCGTAGCTGTTTATCCAGCAGACGCCGGTCGGTCACGACGATCACGCTATCAAACAACGGCTGATCCAGCCCTTTGGCACCGGGTAGGTTCGCCGTCGCCGGATAGCACTCAATGAGCTGATAAGCGGCCCAGGTGATGGAGTTCGATTTACCCGATCCGGCGGAATGTTGGACCAGATAGCGGTGGCCAACGCCGTGGGTGGCGGCGTGATCGAGCAGACGGCGCACCACGTCGAGTTGTTGATAGCGCGGGAAGATCAGGGATCGCTGCGCCAATGGGTCGGTCGCTTTGCCCTCCAGCAAAACAAAGTGCTGGATGATGCCGGCCAGGCTTTTCGGGGCGAATACCTCTTCCCACAGGTAAGCGGTCTTGTAGCCGCTGGGATTGGGCGGGTTGCCCTCGCCGTGGTTGTGGCCCTTGTTGAAGGGCAGGAAGAAAGTGCTGGGGCCGGTTAGTTTGGTGGTCATGAACACTTCGTCGGTGTCCACGGCCATGTGAACCAGCGCACGGCCAAACTGCAATAGGGGCTGAGTGGCGTCGCGGCCTTCCCGATACTGCTTTTGGCCGTGATAGCGGGCGGTTTGGCCGGTCCAGGGGTTTTTCAACTCGATGGTGATCAGCGCCATGCCGTTCAGAAACAGCACGATGTCGATCTTTTCCTGCGGGTTGGTCTGGGAATAGCGAACCTGCCGGGTGATGCTGAAAATGTTCGCGGCGAAGTTTTCATGGACGCGAGGGGACGAGCTGGCCAGCGGTGCGGGGTACATCAGGTCAAAGCGGGCATCATCCACGGATAGCCCTTTTTTTAGCAGATGCAGTAGGCCGTGCTTTTTAATTAGGCGGTCGAAGCGCTCAAGGATCTTGGCCTGCCAATCGCTGGGGTTGCGCTCGCGCAGTTTGGCCAACTGTGGCCCTTGGGTGGTTTCGAGGAACTGCCAGAAGATCGCGGTATCGAGGGCGTATTGGGCGTTGAAGTCGGCGGGTTGGCCACTGCGGTAGCGGGCGACGGCTGAAGAAGGATTGTGATCGGCGGTGGGGATAGCGTCAGCTACTGTCGGCGTGGTGGTGCCGGTTAGGTAGCGCTCAATGGCATCCTCCAGCGCCTGTTCGTTGGTTTTGCTTACCATAGTTTATGCTGATCCCATTTCAGTTTTCGGGTTTTGAAAATAGGACTTGATTAGCCTAATTGGCAGATAGCCCCGCTCCCTTCGACTCCGCTCCCTTCGAC
>CAWUNB010000014.1:0-16137 GCA_963923745.1 uncultured Thiotrichales bacterium | reverse complement strand
AGATCCTCTCTGGTCTCGTGGGCTCGGAGATGTGTATAAGAGACAGACTCGGTGGAGTAGAGTTTCCGAAGGGGTTTTCTGAATCCCCGCTTACGCGGGGATGACCAAACCGCTGTAATTCACGCTGAATTCGTTTTTGAATACCTCTGCCCAATCTGGGGTTGTGCATGAAACAACTAACTATCGCCCATGCTTGAAATTCCTTCTCCAGTTATCGACCGTATTAAAGTTCTACGGGAACTGATTGTTCATCATGATTATCTCTATCATGTACTAGATGCCCCAGAGATTAGTGACGGTGAATACGATCAACTTATGGTCGAATTACATTCTTTAGAGAATATCTATCCAAATTTAATTATTCCTGATTCTCCCACTCAGCGAGTTGGATCAGAACCAGTAACAGCATTTACTCAAATTTTTCATCGAAAAATGATGTTGTCTCTCGATAATGCTTTTACCGAAACAGATTTAGTCAATTTTAATCGACGAGCACAAGAAGGATTACTATTATCTGCTGAAGAAACAATAGAATATGTCGCGGAACCTAAATTAGATGGTTTAGCTGTCAATTTGCTATATCAAGAAGGTCGTTTGGTAACTGGCGCGACCCGTGGCGATGGACGAATAGGGGAAGATATTACTCATAACATCCGAACTATTGCTGCTGTGCCACTGCAATTACGGGGTAATGACTGGCCAAAATGGTTAGAAGTACGGGGCGAGGTATACATAGCCGATGTGGATTTTATCAAATTAAATAATCAAGCGAGAGAGCGAGGAGAGAAAACATTTATCAATCCCCGTAATGCCGCTGCTGGGAGTTTGCGACAATTAGATCCTCGCGTAACTGTTACTCGGCCATTAACTTTTTGTGCTTATGGCGTGGGAGGATTAGAAGAGGGTCAATTACCTGCTTGCCATAGCGATTTACTAATAGCTTTACAGAATTGGGGAATCCCCATCTCTCGAGAATTTCAAGTTGTTCAAGGATGGCAAGGGTGTTTGCATTACTATCAAACTATGTTAGTTCGCCGTCATCAATTGGGTTACGCCGCAGATGGGGTAGTGTATAAAATTAATCGCCATGATTGGCAACAGCAACTTGATGCGACTAGTCACGCCCCTCGGTGGGCCGTTGCTCATAAGTTTCCTGCCGAAGAAGCCACGACACAGGTTAAAGCGATTGATGTGCAAGTCGGGCGTACTGGTGCACTGACTCCAGTAGCCCGACTGAAAGAAGTATTTGTCGGGGGAGTTACGGTTACTAATGCTACTTTACACAATTTTGATGAAGTGCAGCGCAAAGATGTTCGCGTAGGAGATACAGTATTAGTGCGTCGGGCTGGAGATGTTATTCCTGAAGTATTAGCAGTAATCGTTTCTCAGCGCTTATCTGAGAGTATTCCCTGGACACCGCCTAGCTGTTGTCCTATCTGTGGTGCAGAAGCTATTCGCTTAAAAGAACAAACCATCATTCGTTGTAGTGGGAGCTTATTTTGTCCTGCTCAACGAGTTGCAGGAATACATCATTTTGTTTCACGCAGAGGAATGAATATAGAAGGGTTGGGCATTAAGCGGATAGAGCAATTAGTAGATACTCATTTAGTAACGAATATAGCAGATTTGTTTTTTTTGACTAAAGAACAATTAATTAATTTAGATCGCATGGGAGAAAAATCGGCAAATAATTTACTAGCCGCCTTGGAACAAAGTAAAACGACTACACTATCTCGTTTTTTGTATAGTTTAGGTATTTTGGAAGTGGGGGAGGCGACTGCTCAGGCACTCGCTAATTACTTCGGTGACTTAGATAGCCTAATGGCTGCTGATGAAGCTATGTTGCAGCAAGTAGCGGATGTTGGTCCGGTAGTCGCTAAAGAAGTAGTCACTTTTTTCCATCAAGATCATAATCGGGAGATTATCAATAGATTGGTTCAAGGGGGAATCCATTGGCCTGCTGTAGCGAATACTCAAAGAAAAAAATTACCTTTGTTGGGAAAAACATTTGTTTTGACGGGAACTCTCTCTCATTTAACACGAGATCAAGCTAAAAATTTACTGCAAACCAAAGGAGCTAAAGTCGTTGATAGTGTTTCTCGTAAAACAGATTACTTAGTACTAGGAATGGAGCCAGGTTCAAAGTATACTAAGGCTTTGGCTTTGAATATTCCAATTTTGGACGAGAGCACTTTATTAACAATTATGCTAGAGCAAGGCCATCAGCAGGAGGAAACTTAAATATGTCTCGTAAGTGTCAACCCTGCACGGGTTGTTGTGATGGCTGGGTGCAGATGGTTATCGACAGTGTAGTTGTTTCTCCGGGAAATCCTTGCCCCCATAGTACGGGCAAGGGGTGTAACGACTACTTGAATCGGCCTACTGATCCTTGTGGAAATTTTCGTTGTGGCTGGATAATGGAAAATAGCCCATTACCTGATTGGTTAAAACCTAACAGCGCAAAAGTTATTGTTATTTTTGACAAATTGAGGTGGCATAATTTAGCGGTCGATTTGGCTGTTCCAGTGGGGGTAAAGATACCTTCTCAATCTTTAGCTTGGCTAAAAAAATTTTCCCAGCAACAGGGACGTCCTTTGCTTTATACCGAGCAAACTCTGGAAGCAGGCCGGTTTGCTAATCAACAGCAGGTATATGGCTACGGTCCTATAGATTTTCAAAATGATTTACGCATACTGCAACAAAGCGGAAAAAAACTTTGGTGAATATTTTAGTATAACAGAGAGTGAGCCTTTATTATGAAACTATTATATGATCTTTTTCCTATTTTAATTTTTTTTGTTGCTTACAAACTTTACGATATCTACGTTGCTACTGCGGCAACGATTGTTGCTAGCTTTATTCAAGTAGCAGGTTATTGGTTTAAAAATCGCCGTTTTGAGACCATGCACTTAGTAACACTTGGGTTATTGGTTGTGCTGGGAGGGACTACTCTTATTTTACAGGATCCCCTTTTTATTAAATGGAAGCCTACTTTAGTAAACTGGCTATTCGCTATCTCTTTTTTAGGAAGTCAGTTTTTTGGATCAAAAACTCTAGTAGAACGTATGCTATCTGCTCAGATCACTTTACCTGCTAGTGTATGGAAACGACTTAATTTAGCTTGGATTGTATTTTTTATAATATCCGGTACTGCTAATTTATACGTTGCCTATTCTTTTGATGAAGCAACTTGGGTCAATTTTAAACTATTTGGAATGATGGGACTCACTCTAGTTTTTATCTTATTCCAGGGTTTTTATTTGGCGCGTTACATGGTTACTGACGATAAAAAAGATTAAGACAATGGAGGAGTACAAGAGGATTCTTGCGGATTAAACCAATTTTCTCCTCGAGCTAACCGAAGAAATTCTTGAGCTCGTAACTCACCGTTGCTGGCTGAGAGAGTTATCCATTGGCAGCAGGCTTGGTTACTTTGGGTTACTCCTCGGCCCGTGAGGTACATCAAACCGAGACGATATTGGGCAAGTCCGTGACTATTATTAGCCGCCAGTCGTAGGTAACGGGTACCTTCCTGATCGTTCTGGGATACACCCTGACCACCGATAAGCCGCATCCCTAATTCGTACTGCGCTTCGAGATGGTTTTGGGCTGCTGCTTTATGGAGCCAACCGGCGGCGGCGACCAGATCTGGATTAGCCCCCCCACTGACCAGCAGGGCGAGCTGGTACTGTGCTGGAGGGTAATGTTGTTCAGCCGCTTTTAGGTACCAGTCTTGGGCTTCAGCTGGGTCCGCTGCTACCCCCAGGCCACGTTGGTACAACTCCCCTAGCTGATGTTGGGCTTCAGCAACTCCCTGAACGGCACCTTGATGGAGCCAGCGGACGGCCAGCCCAAGGTCTGCTGTCGTTCCTTGCCCATTAAGCAACCGCTGCCCCAGTTCATATTGGGCCAACGGAAGTCCTTGTTCTGCTGCCAAGCCAAACCATTGCAGCGCTTCTCGATCATCCTGATTAACTTGTCTACCTGTCGCGTAAAGGCGACCCAACTCATATTGGGCTAAGGCGTGACTCTGGGATGTCGCTCGTTGCAACCACTCCAGCCCTTGGGCTGGATCTTCAATTACCCCCTGACCATTAAGGTAGGCTAAGGCTAGATGGTACTGGCCCTCTGAATTACCTTGGGAAGCTGCTTGGGTAAACCAGCGTGCCGCTTCACTCAAATCAGCGGTGACTCCCTGGCCAGTGGCATACATCAGTCCAACTTGAAGTTGCGAAGGGGCATGGCCCAAAGTAGCACCATGGCGAAACCAGGTGAGAGCCTCTCCTGGATTTTTCATTACCCCATTCCCTTCCTGATACATTTCTCCAAGACGGTAAGCGGCACTAGGATGATTACGGCGGGCAGCTTGTTGCAACCAGCGTAGTGCTTCTCCCCGATCCCGGGCCGTGCCGCTGCCTGTTTGATAGAGGAGAGCAAGCTGATATTGAGCCTCGCTAAACCCTTGTTCAGCGGCTCGTCGAAACCATTTAAGGGCATCAATGGGATCAGCTGCCGATCCCAAGCCGTGAAGATACATCCACCCCAAGCGATATTGAGCTTCTGGGTGATTTTGCTCAGCGGCATGGCGGAACCACTTCACTGCTTCTTGATCGTTACGGCGAACACCTTGGCCGTTGGCATACATGAAACCTAGGTAAAATTCTGCTTCACTGTCTCCTTGATTAGCCGCCTGAATAAACCATTGGGCCGCTGTAGCAAAATCTTCTTGGACTTCCCTACCGTAGTAATACATCAATCCTAGATTAAACTGACCCCAGGCTTCTCCCCGTTCAGCCGCCCGACTAGCTTTATTGAATAAATCACGATTTTCTGCTGAGCTGGACATCGTAGGGGACTCCTAAGAAATGATTATTATCTGGGAAATTCTATACTATCTGGGTCTTTCCGTTTGGTTACTTTAACGAAATAACTTGACCCTGATAGGCTAAGCCAAAAAATTCTTGTTCTATTAGTGATCGATAGAAAGGAATTTGATCGCCGTAATGAGTCAGCAACATCCGTTGACGTAACGGACGGGAGTAGTATTGGAGTAGCTCATGGAGGGTGGCATGAACTGGATTATAAGCCTGCAGGCAACAATCATGAACGATAAGCCCCTGGGGGTGGCGTTGCGCTAAGTCTGGGATAATATTAGTATCTGAAGTAAAAACTAATTGCTGGTTAATAGTAATTCCATAGGATGGCTTGCCGTTAGTATGGGGAGTGGGAAAAGTACGAAAGTGGCAACCTCCATCGTAAAATTGATGATTAGTTATCAAATGGACTTCAAAAAAATCTTCTAGTTTATTCCGCCCACCGTCAGAATATCCCATAGATCCAAATAAACAATGGTCCCAAATTAAAGAATACATCTCTGGTTCTAAGTAAAGAGTAACACGCTTATTATAACTATAGCGAGATTCAAAACCAATTCTCTCTAAACCATGCACGTGATCGCCATGAACATGGCTTATAAAAATAGCATCTATCGCCGGTAACTCTATACCAACTCCAGCTAGAGCGTATTTAATAGTATATCCAGCATCAATTAATAAGTTACGTCCCGCTCCCCGTATTAAGGCATTACTGTTCCAGTAGCGGAGAGATTCCGCATCACCAGTACCCAGCAGTATTAATTCAGAATGGACCATAGCTCACTTTTGTAAAATTATGGATCCCGGGCAAGGCGAAATCCCAATAATCCATAGCGATTATCAGGAGGGCTGCTGGCGCGTAAGGCAGTTCGCACCCAGCCTGGGCCATCAAACCAAGCACCTCCCCGAAAAACACGTAGACCGTCTCCTTGGGTTTGACAGTGAGTCTCGCTACCATCATAGCCAGTAGCGAAGCTAGAGCAGGTCCACTCCCAGACATTCCCTAGCATGTCATACAGCCCGAAAGCGTTGGCTCTAAAACTCCCTACTGGAGCAGTAACGGGATAACCGTCATCGCAATGATGACCATACCACCTGGGCCAGCGACGGGTGGCACTAGAATCAGATACATTGGCATACTGGCAGGCTTGGTGGGGATTGTTGCCCCAATAGCGGGATGTGGTGGTACCTCCCCGAGCAGCATATTCCCACTCCGCTTCCGTTGGTAGCCGGTAACGCTTGCCGCTTTGGGAGGATAACCAGGCCGCAAAAGCGACGCCGTCGTGCCAAGATACTCTGACTACCGGCTGGTTAGAATCGTTGAGAGATACCCCCTCATAGTCACCACTGTCGTGATCAGGACGAAAACGCCGAAAATCTTGGTTCGTGATTTCCCGGCGAGTAATGCTGAACGGATTTAAGCACACTAGATGAAGTGTTTCGTTGTTATAGTGTCCAGGCTCGTTAGGGGGGCTACCCATCTGAAAACATCCGCCAGGAAGAGAGACTACTCCCCCCCCTATTTCCTCCAGGTTTGCACTGATTGGTTCGCCTGCATTGGCGCTAGGGGCATCGGAGAAGTTCACAAAAATTGTGATTATCAGTAGCATCAGCAGTGTTTGTAAGTAACTGTTCTGATTTTCTAGTGTTGGTTTCTTGATAATAGGATGGTTGCCCATGTTCTGTGTTCTCCGGATGGTTTGACCATTAGCGTATCGCTAGACTTAATTCCATCCCGTAGGGGTATTTTGCTTGTTAGGAGATGAGAGTGGAAAGTATAAAAAAGACTTTTTTGGCCGGTGAAACCATCTATAGCGAGGGTAAGCGAGTTAACTACTTGTACCTTATAGCTAAGGGGGAAGTAGAGATATCCGCCCTTCGTGGTGGTCACAAGGCCATCCTTGCTCAGCTGGGAGCAGGAGATGCTTTTGGCGAATCTCTGTCCTTGGTGGAACCCGACGTAGTAGCAACAACCAGTGCTATGGCCAGCACCCTTTGTGAGGTGCAAATGGTCGATGCCAGGGTGTTAGATTCTTTGCTCCAAGGCACGCCATCTCAATTGAGAGGGCTTTTTGAGTCTTTAGCTCGCCGTCTGCATCAACTTCACGAAATTGCTACACAGCATGCCCACCCAGAATCACCGGTTCTTGTGTATGCACATATTCTTGATTTGATATACCGTGCGACACCACAACCACCAGATCGAGGTGCTGCTCGTACCGGTTTGGCTAAAGTACGCTATCAAGATTTTCTAAAAAAAGTTAATGTGATAGCAGGGCATCCACCGGTATTAGTACGGCGTTTATTGAAGTTAATGACTCGTACTAGTTTAATAGGAACAGAGGGTAGTGGGGAAAATTTACTCATCACATTTAATTCTGATAATCTAATTAATTTGGCAAGAGGTTTTTCTAAAAATCTTAGTCCAGCTGCCATGGCTCATATTCAGGCTGAATCAGAATTCATGGAGGTGACTGAGATGGCTCAAATGATAGGCGTTGATAGGCAACGTATTATTCAAAAATTAGCACAGGGTGAGTATGCAGATGATCTTATTACTTTTCGTAAATCTATCGTTACTAAAATTTTAGCAAAACATGGTAGGGCTTATTTTGAAAAACGAAAAATTAAAAAAGTGGAAGATTTTAGTGAGTTATCTGATTTTGAGTTTGTTGATCGGGATACGCTATTCCGCTCTTTAGGAAAATTAGATACAATGCAGATTGCCAAGTTATTATTTAGTAGCGGAGAAGAAAATGTTTGTCAACGCATTAAAGCTGCGATGCCTAAACGTAAACAGGAACAAGTAGAGGAAGACTTGGCGCAAATTTCTCGAGTTGATGATGTGGAAGTAGCGGAATTGGTAGATAAAGTAATAACTGAAATTAAAACCATTAAGTTGGGTGCTCAAGCAAACCCTCCAAAGGTTGAAAATAAGTAATCACGATTATTCTTATAAGATACAGGAGTACTACCATGGCTACAATTCGCCACGATGACTTTATTCAGAGCATCGCTGATGGATTGCAATTTATCTCCTATTATCATCCTTTGGATTATATTCAAGCCTTGGGTGACGCTTACGAGCGAGAAGAATCACCAGCAGCGCGGGATGCTATCGCCCAAATTCTGGTTAATTCTCGTATGTGTGCAGAGGGCCATCGACCTATTTGCCAAGATACCGGTATCGTGGTGGTTTTCCTCAAAGTAGGAATGGGTGTCCGTTGGGATACCGACTGGGGCTTACAGGCTTTGGTGGATGAAGGAGTACGGCAGGCTTATAACCACCCGGATAATCGATTGCGTGCTTCAGTGGTGGATCCTCCCTATGGCGCTCGTCGTAATACGCGAGATAACACACCTGCAGTGGTTCATGTGGAATTAGTACCGGGTGATCAAGTAGAGGTAACACTGGCGGCTAAAGGGGGCGGGTCAGAAAATAAGTCCCGTTTCACCATTCTCAATCCTTCCGACAGTTTGGTGGACTGGGTAGTGAAAACAGTTCCTACCTTGGGGGCTGGGTGGTGTCCACCGGGTATTATCGGCTTAGGATTGGGAGGAACAGCGGAAAAGGCTATGTTGCTGGCCAAAGAATCGTTGATGGCCCCGGTAGATATGACAGATCTGTTAGCCCGGGGACCACGCTCTCCTCTAGAGGAGCTACGCGTTGAGATCTACCAGAAGATCAACCAGTTAGGAATAGGTGCCCAGGGACTAGGGGGTATCACTACGGTAGTAGACGTAAAAATACAAGATTACCCAACCCACGCCGCTTCTCTGCCGGTTGCCCTCATCCCCAATTGCGCTGCAACACGCCATATTCATTTTCGATTAGATGGATCAGGCCCTGCTGTTCTTACTCCTCCCCGTCTATCTGACTGGCCTCCGGTGACCTGGGAAGCTTCTGGGCGGCGCGTTAATTTGGAAACAGTCACTCGAGAAGAAGTCGCCACCTGGCAACCAGGAGAGCGATTGCTCTTGTCAGGTCGATTACTCACTGGACGAGACGCTGCCCATAAACGCATTCAGGATTTGTTTGCGCAAGGAGAAGGATTACCGGCAGGAGTCGATTTACAAGGACGATTTATTTATTACGTGGGTCCAGTGGATGCGGTAAAAGATGAAGCGGTGGGACCTGCAGGTCCAACTACGGCGACCCGTATGGACAAATTTACCGATCTCATGTTGGAGCGGACAGGATTGCTAGGAATGGTGGGTAAAGGGGAACGGGGACCCGTTGCTGTTGATGCGATTCGCCGCCATCGATCGGTTTACCTTATCGCTGTTGGGGGAGCGGCTTATTTGGTTTCTAAAGCAATTCGCCAAGCTAAAGTTGTAGCTTTCCCTGAATTAGGAATGGAGGCTATTCATGAGTTTGTGGTGGAAGATATGCCAGTCACCGTAGCAGTTGACGCAGAAGGTAACTCTGTTCATCAAACGGGGCCTAAGGAATGGCAAGCTCGTTTTCACAAATGAGTTATTAATATGACTAAAGCTATTGACGTTTCCTTATTAGCTCCTATTCCATTATTTCAAGCGTTACCAGCAGAGTCCTTACAACACATTGCCCATTTCACCCATGAGCGAGCTATTACTAGAGGAGAAGTATTATTCCAGAAAGGCGATATACCTAATGGGTTTTTTATTGTCGTTTCTGGGCAAATTAAGTTAGCTATGTCTTCTGCTCAGGGCAATGAGAAGGTGGTAGAAATCATTTCCTCCCGCCAAAGTTTTGGAGAAGCCCTTATGTTTATGGATGATCGCCCTTACCCTGTTTATGCAGAGGCTTTAGTGGATTCTCAGTTATTACAAATAGAGAAGAAGGCTATTTTTGAGCAAATGCGGGCAGATTTTGGATTATGTCGTCGATTGTTGGCAGGATTGTCAGTAAAATTACATACATTGATTAATGATGTTGAATCCTATTCGTTGCGTTCTGGTGTTCAACGGGTAGTGGGTTATTTGTTATCCCATGCAGAAACGGTTAATAATAATAGTGTTAATGTCACTTTACCCACGTCTAAGCATATTATTGCCTCTCGTCTTAATTTAACACCAGAAAGCCTCTCCCGTATTTTTCATTATCTAATCAATCATCAATTGATTACCGTCGATGGTAAATGCGTTACTATTCTTGATATAGAACGACTATCACGGATCGATATTTAGGAGTAACCGAATGGAAGAATGGGTTGGTGGTATTTGGGATCGCTTTATTACCCGTTTAGCACGGCGAGATTATCCCGAAGCGGTAGTCCGGTTGGCAGATTTAGAAAAAACCCTTGGAGTGCTGTTTCGTGCGCTGGGAGGCGATAGCGGATTACGTGTAGCCTCCGTGGGCGACCAACGCCATGGTGCCCGTCGTCGCTTGTTATCCCGTATCGCTGGCAGTGATACCCACATCCCCACCGCTTCGCTAGATTTGGAAACGCTACGTCTCCCTAGCACGATCGCTTTGTTTCCTAAAGCTACCCACAACCGAGACTTGTATCTGTGGCTTATCGCCCTAGCCGCCCATGGAATCGCTGACGATCCATCGATGCCATGGATAATCGCTAACCAGCAAGCGACGCAACGAGCTCTTAGTGCTTTTCCTGGATTATTACCCCGTTACCAACGGTTGGTCACTGCCTTGCTGGCGGAACGTCTCGCTCCGGAAAACCTTCCAGCCGATGAAGCAGCTCAAGAGCAAGCCATTCGTGAGGCGCTACTCGTTCCTGGTAGCGTTTCTATTCTTCCACCCTTGACCCGCGCTCGGGCTAAGTCCCTTCAGCCAGTGGCGCTATGGCTCTATCCCTCTCCTACCACTCCCCGTCCATCACCTCGCCCTCCATCATCCCCTCCTGCACCGAGGGGCGACAGCCAGGAAGTTCTGCGTAGCGACAAGCAACGGCATGGGGAACGCCAGGATATGCCGGATAACCCATCCCCCTTGATGCTGCTATTCCGTGCAGAAAGTTTGTTGTCCTGGGCTGATTACCTAAAAGTTAACCGGGCGGCGGATGATGATCCCGACGGGGATGGTGCGGCGAAAGCTGCTGAAATGGATACCTTGGTAGTGACCCAAGATAGCCAGCCGGTTGCTTCTAAGGTTCGCTTTGATTTGGATCTCCCGTCGGCTGCAGAAGACGATACCCCTCTAGGTCCTGGTATTGCCCTCCCGGAATGGGATTATCGCCGTCAGCAACTCAAATCAGACCACTGCCGTTTGCAACTCATGGAAACTCGGGGGGCTACGCCTATTCCCCTGCCAGAACGGCTACGTCGCCCAGCCCGCAAGTTGAAGAATCAGTTCGCAGCATTGGCACCAGTACGACGTTGGCAAAAAGCCCAACCTGACGGTAGCGAGCTGGATATTGATGCCTGCGTGCGGGGTTATGCCGATCAGCTTGCCGGCCACCGTGTTGGTTTTGGGGGTTACCTTGCCCAGCGCCGCCAAGAGCGAGATCTGGCCTGCCTGATTCTCGCTGACCTTTCCCTATCTACCGATGCTTGGGTGAGCGATGAATATCGGGTAATTGATGTCATCCGGGATAGTCTGCTGCTATTTGGGGAAGCAATGACGGTAACCAAGGATGCTTTCGCCTGTTACGGGTTTTCTTCCCTACGCCGCAGCCAAGTTCGTTTTCATGAACTTAAATCGTTTGCCAAGCCTTGGGATGCCACTGCGCGGGGCCGTATTAGTGCGCTGAAGCCGGGCTATTACACCCGGATGGGAGCCGCTATCCGTCAGGCGACTACGTTGCTGACTCAGCAACGGGCCAGCTTGCCCCTGCTATTGCTACTGTCTGACGGCAAACCCCATGACATGGATTACTACGAAGGACGCTACGGTATTGAAGATACCCGTCACGCTTTGATGAGTGCCCGGCACAGCGGCGTAAAACCTTTTTGCGTCACTGTAGACCGAGAAGGGGCTTCTTACCTACCTCACTTGTTTGGAGCAGGTGGTTTTACTGTGCTACGGAAGCCAGAAGAACTGCCTCAGCGGTTGCCACTACTTTATGCCCAACTTACTGGGCGTTAGCAGACAGGCCCTATTTTGACTGGTAAAGTAGAGGGTATTACCTTCAATACCCTCCGTGCGCGAAGAAAAGATGGCCATGCTGCAAGGGTAGCCGCTCCTTCCAGGAATTCCCCAGTTCACTCCTCCCATGTCCCTATACGATCAAGACGAAATTACTCACGAAGCATTACAGGAATGGGCTGTTCACTATGCCCAGGCTGCCACGACAACCATTCAAAGTGGTGAGCCCTACCTGGTATTTCGGGTCGGACGTGAGCACTTTGCCCTGGCTATGGATGAGCTGGATGAAGTAGCCAACATCATCAATGGCATCGCCCTACCTGCAGCGCGTTTACCTCTGCTTGGCTTAACCAATTTGCGAGGTGAGGTGCTGCTCCTGTTAGATACCGGTGCAGCTTTAGGTTGTGGTGGGAGTTTTCAGTTGGGGCCCCGTAATCGCACCTTGATCATCCGGGATGATCAGGGGAGACGTACTGGGCTGATGGTGGATGGAGTAGATGGTATTGAATTATTGGACCCAAACGTTTTTCGCCCCCATCCCCAGAGCGGGGTTGGACCTATTCGTCGCTTGGCAGTGACGGATCATCAGGGTCACTCACTGTCATTGCTGGATGTTTCCTCGTTACGTTCTGCTAGTTTTCAACAATTTTAAGGGTGCCTGTGGCACCGTCTATCCTTCGGAGAAAAGCGTCCCATGTCTTCCCATCCTAACCGGGGCCAGAATGATGAGCCCTATGAAGCTAATAACCACTTTGTCGTGCCTGAGCCTGATGGCGTTGAAAGCGGCGTTCCGTTCCATGGTCCCCATGGTACCGCTCCCACCGGAGCCCCGTCGTCACTAGCGGCGGTGGTCTCGACACGGCGGTCAGTAGAGGCCGTTCCCCTGCGGCAAATAGCCCAGCGGGGACTAGGACTCCGTCAGAAACTTAACTTTGCTATGGGTGGCCTGACGGGGGTCATTCTCTTGGTGGGCGCTGTCTCTCTCACTACCCTGTGGGGGGTTGCGGGTATTGGGGAATCAGTGGCGGAGCGCTATGCCCCCCTCGCTCAACTCGGTGCGGATATTCAAGAAACGACCTACTTGATGCGGGAAGCAGAAAAAGATTTCGCCTTGTCAGAACAGCAAGATGCCTTGGATCGAGTATCTCGCTACGGAGAGCGGGCCCGTAACCGTCTAGAACAGGCCCGTACTCTGGCTACTACCCTGGAAAATGAAACAGGACTTCGTTTAGCAGGACACTTTGAACAAATGGTGGAAGCTATTACTGCTTACACCCAGCGTTTTGCTGCTCAAGTGAAGGACATCAAAGATGCCCGTAATGCCCAGAGTCAGGAATTAACCGATACTCGAGATTCCCAAGGGCGGTTATTAGGCGAAGTCCGTAAGGCTGAAGAATTACTCGGTCAACTTCGTAATGACTACTGGGAAACGGCTACGGAGCATCCGAGTCGGGAAACTGCAAGTAATGTGCGACTGTTAGAGCGAATCGATCGTGAGCTATACAACGCCCGTCTTGCCGCTGGTGACCAAGTCAACCGAGATGAGCAAGCCCACGCCGAAATAGCTCAGACGGCTTTAGCTGAAGCATTAGTGCTGGCGGATCAGGCCCGCCGTCAAGCTGGAGAAGGCCGTTTGGCCCAGGGCTTAAGTGACGTACGCCGGAGTATCGCGGGTTATGCCAGCTTGTATCGGGAATGGTTAGCTAAATCGGCTAAGGCCCATAGCCAACATAAAGTATTGGAAGACCGTATTACCGCTCAGCGGGAAGGATTACGGGAATCTGGTTTAGCACTGAATCACTTGGCTTCCAACCTTGCCGAGCAGGTGTGGCAGAGCATTAATCGAGAAACGAAAAGTTTGGTGAGCACTAGTCACCTTATCCAGTGGGTATTGGCCAGTGTCGTACTACTGGGGGGGATAGTAGGTCTGGTTGTGCTCTTCACCGTGCCTCGGCCCATTGTAGATGCCACTAATCAGATTTTGGTTGGCGTGGAAGAAATGACTCGGGGTGACTTAACCGCTTCCCTATCTATTAACCGCACTGACGAGCTAGGAAATCTGGCTATTACCTTTGATGCTATGCGCCAGCGTTTGTTGTCTCTGGTGCAGCGTATCCAGCGGGCCAGCCTCCAGTTGTCCTCTTCCGTTAATGAAATTCAGGCAGCGGCCAGTCAACAGGCTTCTTCTGCCACTGAGCAGGCTAGTGCAGTTAATGAGCTGTCCGCTTCCCTCAATGAAATTTCCCAGACGGCTAATACGCTGGTGGCTTCCTCCGAGAACATTAATCGCAACGTAGATGAGATTACTACTCGGGTCACTGACAGCAATGCTAAGACCGTCCAGGTGATGGCTTCCATGGATGCCATTGGTTCTTCTACCCGCCAGACCGCCGATCGTATCAAAGCCCTCAATGACAAAATGGATAACATCAACGAAGCGGTGTCCACCATCGCCATGGTGGCGGATCAGACAACGCTGTTGTCGTTAAATGCTTCTATTGAGGCTAATAAGGCTGGCGATATGGGCAAGGGATTCTCGGTAGTAGCTAGTGAAATTCGTCGCCTATCAGATCGCTCCATTGATTCTGCTGGGTCCATTGCTTCTTTGGTGCGGGACATTCAACGGGCGACCGAAAGTTCAGCGGTGGCCATGGATAAGTCCAGTGAAGAAGTTCGCCATGGTGTTGGCTTGGTAAAAGGATCAACGGAGGCGTTAGGGGCTATCGATCTGGCTATGGGGCGTATTCAGAACGAAATGGGCATGATGTTGGGAAGTATTCGTGCCCAAGCTGATTCGTCCCGGATGGTACAAACCACCGCTACCGAGTTGCTATCTTCTGCCAACATGGTGGCTAAAGCTGCAGCGCAGACACAAGCGGTGACCTATGAATTGAATGCCATGGCTACCCAGCTCGCCGCTGCAGTAGCCAGTTTTCGGTTGTAAGTAGGTGGTGTCTATGGAGGCCCTCCTTTTTGAGGCGGCGGGTCGCTCCTGTGCCGCCCCCCTGGACGATCTGAACGAAGTGATGATGATGGTCGCCCTTCATCCCCTGGCTACTCCCGGCATGGCTGGAGCTATGGTGTTGCGGGGAGCATTACTACCGGTGGTAGCCCTACGGGATCGGTTATTAGCCTTGGGACTGGGCCAGAGTGATCGGGTCCAGGGTTGGCCCCATAGTGCCCGCATCTTGCGCTGCACTACGGCCACTGGGCAGTCACTGGGAATAGCAGTGGATCGGGTAGTGGGCATCGTGGAATTAGAAGAAGCCAACCGCCGTCCCACACCGGAACGAACCGTTCCCTTTCTAGGGGATTTGTGGCTGCAGGATGGCGTTCTAGTGCAAGAGCTACGCTTAGCGGTCCTATCACCGGAGGGAACCCTGTGACCGATCTCATCGCCATCTTTCAGAGCGAGGTGGAAACCAATCTACGGGAAGCCACTGCCCAGGCGTTGGCCCTGGAACAGGCTAAGGATTCCCAACCCATCCTAGAAGCACTAATGCGGATCTTCCACACCCTAAAAGGGGCAGCTCGGGCCTTGGGTTTTGAGGAAGAAAAGCAGTTAGCTCACCAGTTGGAAGACGTGTTCCACGCGCTGTTGGAGCAGCGTATTCCTACTAACCCGGGACTGACCGATCTAACTCTCCGGGGAGTGGATATTATTCAGAGTGTGGTAACTGCCCGCTTAGCTGGGGCTGATTTACCACCCTTGGTCCCTTTACAGCAGGCCATTACTGCCTGGGAACAAGGTAAGCCCATCGATTCAACCCCAGTACCGCCGGTTATTTCCTCACCTTTGCCTTCCTCCCCCGTGGATGAAGTGCCGGTTAGCCCAGTTGCTTCTCCGTCTCCTGTCCCTGCCAAAGTGCCTCCACCAGCAGCGAAGCGGATGTCCCCTGAAGGAGGGAAGCGGGTAGCATCCGGATTTTCTTCTGCTGATCTAGATCAGCTTCAGGGATTGGCTGGGGAGTTTACGGTCGCTGTTGGAGCTTTAGGGGGACAACGACGTCAGCTGCGGGATTGCAGTCGCTATTTAAAAACTGCTGAGGCTCAATTATTACGTCTATTGGTCATGGTTCAAGGGGATAACGCCAACCAAGAGTCCTTGACGGAAGGAGTGCGCCCCATCAGTGAGGCATTGCGGGGGCTTGCTGGGGATCTGGAAGCCCTGAGCGAGAGCCATGATCGCAGTGAAGTGAGGCTGCGTCATTTGGCAGAAGCTGTCGGCGATCAGGT
>CAWUNB010000013.1:0-16352 GCA_963923745.1 uncultured Thiotrichales bacterium | reverse complement strand
CTGGCATCCCCAATCCACCACGTTACCAAACCGGGTCCGACCAAAGGCCAAACGAGATAGCCTCCGAGATACAGGCTGGCGGAACCTAAGGTCGAGGCTATGACGGGTACTAACGTGGCAATAGCCAAGTAGCTGGCCATCTCCTGGGCCGATTGGGGCAGACAGCGTTTACCGGACAAAGCGAAGCGTTTTATTAGGTGAACTGCCAACAGGGTTTGCAGCAAGGGGCCATTAGCAATGACAGCCGCGATCCCGATGCCGGCATGGGGAGCATTAATAGCAAGGGAGCCAAGAAAGACGCCGAGCAATGGCCGTGTCCCCCGGATCAAACTCCAAGCCAGGGCCAAACCAGAGGGTAACCAAATAGGGGCGATCTGGCCTGGATAAACAGCGAGGGAGAAGGAGAATTGTGCCAAAATCCAGTAGCCGCTGGCTAGAAGGAAGACTTCTAGTAGCCATAGGAGAATAGTGGTGAGACGGCCCAATGGCATGGTATTCCCCTGATAGCTCGATTTTCTTACCATTCTAGCGCTGAGTTGTTTTTGATTCACCCCAGCATGATCGTAGGATAAGCCTCGCTTTCGCTCGGCCCGCCCTTGGCGGGCTTAATTGTTTAGTAGGTAGCTATGACAGAAATCATTAACCCTCTTATTCGGGGGGCTTATCGCCCCGATCTTCTCCGGGAAGAAACGCTCCCCGAGTTATTAGAAGCTACCGCCCACCGCTGTCCCGATCAGCTGGCTTTGATTTTTGCTGAGCAGCAGGTTACCTACCAAATGCTCAATCAACAGGCCGATCGAGCGGCTCATCACTTGATAGTCGCTGGTATTGGTCCCGGTCGTTTTGTCGGTTTATGGCTACCCCGTGGTATCGACCTGCTAGTGATGCAGTTGGCCATCAGCAAAGCAGGCGCCGCTTGGTTACCCTTCGATGCTGATACTCCGTTGCAACGTATTGCCGATTGCCTGACTGACGCAGGAGCTCAAGCTATCGTAGTGGCCGCTGCTTGGCTGGAACAAGCGGCTTCTCTGCCCATACCGCAGATCAGTCATCACACTCTAGCCGCTTCCCCCAGCGGTCCCCTGCAGCGACGTCAAGGATTAACGCCAGCTCATCCGGCTTATGCCATCTACACCTCTGGTTCTACCGGAAAACCAAAGGGTATCGTGGTTAGCCACCGCAGCATCTGCCACTTCCTTCGCAGCGAGAATAGTGTGCTGGGTGTTAGCCAAACGGATCGGGTATATCAAGGATTTTCGGTGGCCTTTGATATGTCTTTCGAGGAAATATGGATTAGCTGGTTAGTCGGTGCCACTCTGTGGATTAGTCCCAAATCCCTCGTAGCTGATACCGAAACCTTACCGACTGCGCTAAAAGAAGCAGCCATTACTGTTCTTCACGCAGTACCCACTTTGTTGGCGCTGTTTCCCTGCGATGTTCCCGGCCTTCGTCTCATTAACCTGGGAGGAGAAACATGCCCGGAGGCATTAGTTGAACGCTGGGCAAGCCCCCATCGCCAGCTCTTCAATACCTACGGACCCACCGAAGCGACAGTATCCGCTAGTGCTGCCCTATTGCAGCGGGGTACCCCTGTCACTATTGGCCAACCTTTACCCAACTACGGGATGGTGGTGTTGGACGAAGCCGATCAGCCCCTTGGTGCCGAGCAAACCGGAGAGCTGTGCATCATCGGCCCGGGAGTTGCGGAGGGCTATCTTGGGCGCCCGGAACTAACTCAGGCGAAGTTCATCCCCAATCCTTGGGCCGAATCCCCGCAAGAAGCCCGTCTCTACCGCACCGGCGATCTGGCACGCATCGATGGACAAGGCCAAGTTCATTGCCTAGGACGCATTGACGATCAGGTAAAAATTCGCGGTTTTCGTGTTGAGTTGAATGAAATTGAAGCGGTGCTGGCCCAGCAACCGGGTATTACCGCAGCGGCGGTTATCGTTCGGACTGATCAAGGGGCTTCCCAGTTAGCGGCATTTTGCTTAACCGGCAGCGGATCCCTTTTCGACGTGGCTGAGTTGCGCCGCGCCCTGAAGACAACCTTGCCACCCTACATGGTTCCAACCCACTTTAGCCACTTATCCCAATTGCCGCGCCTGGCTTCGGGCAAAGTCGATCGCAAAGCCTTGCTGGATATTCCCCTCACGTCTGGGGGAGCAGAAATAGGGGATGAGCCAGTTACCGAGGAAGAAACTTTACTGTTTGCCACCCTGGTTGCGCTGTTTCCCGGGCAAGCCATTACCCGCGCAGCAGATTTCTTTGATGATCTGGGGGGGCACTCCCTGTTAGCCGCCCAATTGGTTTCACGGTTGCGCCAAGAACCTCGCTTTGCTCGCCTTACTTTGGGGGAGATTTATCGCTGCCGTCGAATTGGCGAAATAGCCGCTGCCCTCGCTGCTTATGATCCAACCCCACCAGAAGCGACTTTGCCTCCATTCCAACCGGTACCAACTTGGCGTCGTTTCACTTGCGGCCTCGCTCAAGCAGGGGTGCTACCTCTGTTGATTTGCCTGCATATCGCCCATTGGTTAGCCCCCTTCTTCGTCTACCACTATCTTACCGGGGATCCAGAAGACAGTATTGCTTGGGCAGCGACAGCATCAGTTTCTGTCTTTGTGTTGGGGCAATTACTGGCATTTGGGGTGGCTATTCTGGGGGTAAGAATTTCCGGGTACCGCTTACGCCCTGGTCGTTATCCTTTGTGGGGATTTACTTATTTTCGTTGGTGGTTGTCAGAACGGTTAGCCAATATTGCTCCAATTTATCTGTTATCTGGCTGTTCCCTTCAGGTTAGTTTTCTCCGAGCCCTGGGGGCGAGGATTGGTGAAGAAGTTGTGATAGGTTCTGTTACCTTACGAGTTCCTAGTCTTTTTATCGTTGCAGACGGAGCAAGTATCGGCAATGCAGTAAATTTGGAAAATGCCCGAGTCGAGCGGGGCCAATTAGTTTTGGGAAATATTCAAATTGGTCAGGAGGCTTCAATTGGTTCCTATAGCGTGTTGGAAGGTAATACGATAGTAGGAGAATATGGACGATTAGAGGGATTAGCTGCCTTAACAGATGGCCAAACTGTTGGTGCCTATCAATGCTGGAGTGGAGCACCAGCCCGTTTAGTGGGGATGGTGGATCCCCAGCGGCGTCCCCGGCGTTGGCCGGTAACTCCCCTACAGCAAAAATTAGAAACCGTGGGTTATTTCCTAGGCGCTTTATTAATTGCGGTGTTATTTTTTATCCCTATTTTTCCGACTTTTATAATGGTAGATGCCCTAGATGATAAATGGTTATCCGGATTAGCCAAAGAAAACGATCCCCTCATTATGGCTTTTCGCTATTTCCTGTTAGCTATTCCTGCCAGTACCTTGCTTATTTTATTAACAGCGCTGCTATCTGCTGCAATTCGTTGGTTAGCCCTTCCTCGACTATTACCCGGTAGTTGGCCTGTCCATAGCGCAACCTATTATCGAAAATGGTTAGCTAATCAGATACAAGAATGCAGTATGCAAATTCTCCATGGAGTATATGCCACGGTATACGCCCCGTTATGGTATCGCTTGCTCGGGGCAAAAGTGGGGAAGAATGCGGAAATATCCACTGCCATGGGAGTGGTGCCCGATATGCTGACATTAGGCGATGAAACTTTCATTGCCGATGCCGTGATGTTGGGGGACGACGAAGTAGACGGAGGCTGGATGACGGTACAACCCACCGTTATTGGTCATCGGAGTTTTGTTGGAAACGGCGCTTATGTCCCGGATGGGACAGTTTTGCCGGAAAACGTCCTTATCGGGGTACAAAGTTACGCTCCAACCACTGGTCAATTCAGTGAGGGAGATACCTGGGTGGGCTCACCCCCTATCCGACTACCTGCTCGAGAAACGGTGACAGGCTTTCCGGAGCATCTGACCTATCGACCATCCTGGTATCGACGCTTGGGACGATCCTTAGTGGAGACAGTGCGTATTGTGCTCCCCCTGGCAACTACCATTGGAGTGGGGTATCTCATTGTCCTAGAGACATTTAACGATGCAGTAAATGAATCCCTATGGGTATTTGCTTGGGATCTGGCCCTAGGGGGATTGGGATACAGCATCGGCACTTTTATTTTTGTGCTGGCCCTGAAATGGTTACTAATTGGTCGCTATGTTCCCCGCGCCATTCCTATGTGGACGCCTTTTGTTTGGTTATCGGAAGCAGTAACCAACCTCTATGAAGCCATCGCTGTTCCCAATTTTTTGGATATGCTGCGGGGCACTCCTATTTTGATCCCCATGTTACGAACGTTGGGGATGAAAATCGGTCGAGGAGTCTATCTCGATACTACGGACTTCACTGAATTTGATTGTGTCCAACTGGGCGATCAAGCTGAACTGAATTCCTGGTCTGGGCCGCAGACCCATCTCTTTGAAGATCGAGTGATGAAAATTGGCTACGTTACTATCGGGGCCCAGAGCACCTTACGGGCTCGGGGCATTGTGCTCTACGACGCCAGTGTGGGAGAGGGGGCAGTTTTAGGGCCACTAACTTTAGTGCTGAAGGGGGAACACATTCCCCCCCATAGTGCTTGGGTGGGTTCACCGGCCCAGCCAGGATTGAGTTAGCTCACCGATACGGAAGCTATTCCCGAATAAAGAGCAAATCCCATACGCCGTGGCCTAAACGCTGGCCCCGGCGTTCAAATCGAGTCGGTTGCCGTTCTTCCGGTCGTGGCGCATAACCGCCTACTCCCATGGCATTGCGCCACCCTGGTGCATTTTCCAGCACTGTTAACATCTGTTCTGCGTAGGGTTGCCAGTCGGTAGCCAGGTGAAATTGCCCGCCACTGGCCATTACTTGCTCCAACAGGGCCACAAAATCCGGCTGGATCAAGCGGCGTTTATGGTGGCGAGTTTTGGGCCAAGGGTCAGGAAATAATAAATAAACTCGTTCTAGTGTCCCTAGAGGGATAGCCCGACGGAGTATCTCGACTCCATCAGCACACCATACCCGCACATTGGTAATGGCCTGTGCTTGAAGACGACCTAATAGGTGCCCTACCCCTGGGCGATGAACTTCAATACCCAGCAAATTGATCTCGGGGTGGGCCAGTGCCACATCAGCTAAAAATTCGCCGGTTCCAAAACCGATTTCTAACCAACAAGGCCCCTGGCGACCAAATACTGTAGCTAGATCCAGGGGAGTGTCTGTAGGCACCAATCCGTAGGTTTCCCACAGCGTATCTAAATGCCGTTGCTGGGAAACGGTGATGCGCCCCTCCCGACGGACAAAACTGCGCACCGGGCGTAGGGAAAGAGAGTCTGTTGACACCCTAATGTTCACCAAAACGGTCCATAACCTCGATAACCACCCGAGCTCCCGGATCCACCTTGAGGGCCCGCCGCCACACTTTACGGGCTTCCTGTTGATTGCCCATGGACCACAATACCTCTCCCAGATGGGCAGCAACTTCCGCATCTTGCTTTAACGTCAAAGCCTGTTGAAGATAACGCACCGCTTCTGCCTGATTACCCAAGCGGTATTGCACCCATCCCATGCTGTCTAGGATGAAAAAATCATTAGGACGCAACTTCAAAGCCTGTTCGATATAACCTTTGGCTTCTTGAATACGATCTGTACGATCCGCTAGGGTATAGCCCAAAGCATTAAGGGCCTGGACATGGTCTGGATCACTTTTCAGAATCAGCTTGAGATCGTCTTCCAATATGTTGAGTCGTCCTAAACGCTCAGCGGTCATAGCCCGGGCATAGAGCAAATCCGCATTGCCGGGGGCTTCATCAATGGCTCGAGACAACACATCCAGAGCGTCATCTATCCGCCCAGCTTCCCGTAATAGCTCAGAATCCACTAAGACCAAACGAATTGCCTGAGCTGTATCCCGAGTTTCTAATTCCTGAAGGTGATCCCGGGCCGCCGCCAATTCTCCCTGACGGGCTAATAACACGGCGACTCGAATTTGGGCATCCAGTGCTTGCTCCCCAGTTTTTACCGCTAAGTACCAGTTGATAGCCTCGCCGTAGTGGGTTTGAACTTCAGCAATTTGCCCCAAATAAAAGCTGGCCTCTGCTACCCGCTGCTTCAATTTGACGACTTTCAAAAATTGCTGTTTGGCTTCGTTACCTTGGTTAGCCTGTAGGTACAGCACACCGAGGGCAAATAATACATCGGCATTTTTCGGATCTTGCCGGGCCAGAATCACGAACTGTTCCCGAGCAGGAGCAATACGCTTGAGTTCCAACAGCAAACGAGCATAGGAGAGTCTCAGACGCGGATCTTTAGGTTGAGTTTGCAGTGCTTCCCGCAGGTAATTGAGAGCGGCTTCGGTTTTCCCCTGGGCTTGGAGTACTCGACTCTTGAGAATGAGTGCATTGGCCCAACTGGGGCGAGCTCGCAATACCCTCTCTACGGCGGCTAGCGCTTTGTCCGGTTGATTGAGTCGCAAGGCCAGATGACTGTAAGCGTAAAGTGCTTCTGATTGATGACTTCCCGCTTGGGCGACTAGTTGCTCCATGATGGCCAGCGCCGCCTCTCGGTTTTGCTCCCGTCCCAGTAGGGTTGCTACTAGTCCGTAGACTTCCTCGCTACTTTGGCCAGGTTTAATCTGAGTTAGCACTATGGTGAATTCGGCAATAGCGGCTGCAGCTTCTCCGCTACGCAGCAACAGCAGAGCCAGTACTTGGTGAGCTTCCAAGCTCTGGGGCTGTAGCTCAACCCATAGACGAGCTGCTGCCAATCCATCTGCAGGAATACCGGAAAACAGCGCCATCCGAGTGGCCCGCTCAGCCACTTTAGGATCTCGGCTCAATTGGGCGGCTCGCAGGTAGTGATTAGCCGATAGGGGAAGCTGACCTCGCTGCCCCGCTATCTCTCCAACCAGCACGCTGTAAACAAACTCTGTAACCCGAGGGTCGGAATTCACCACGACTACTGGTAGTGGCTCATCTTCCGGTTGACCTGGCTGCGCTAGACCGCCCACGTCATTGGTGGACGATTCTGATGAAACGGCACAAGCCCCCAACAACAGCGAGGCTAGCAGCAACCCATTGACCAAACGAATACTCAACATAAACACTCCGCCTGTGCCATCACAGGATTTTCGCTGGGCTAATTTTTATCCTGTTCCTACTCCGCCGAATCCCGCGACCCCGGCGAAAAATCAATAACAGGCCGCACTCCATTCAACCCCACACTTTCGACCCGGCTACCCAACAGGACGATCCAACCCAATTCCCGTCCCTCACCGTCCGTAGAGAATTCGAAACGATAAGTACGACGCCAAGACAACCCCTGGGGACTCTGGCCGATAGTGAGACGAGTCAGATAAACAGTATCATCCAACAGTTGCAGGCCAACATGATCACAATAGCGGCGACCTACTCGGGTAGCCTGCTCTCGACTACGCAGATTGTCGGACCAAAACCAACCCCCTAAAGCTAGTCCGAGCAACAACCAGAGAATTTCATTTACGTCCATTGAGATAACTAGGCGGGCCTTTCAGCCCATAGCCGCCAGCAGACGGCTGTGGATACGTTCCTTGGGGAACAGATCCCACAAACGAGCCAACTCTGGACCGTGTACCGCACCAGTTAAGGCCGCCCGTAAAGGCATGTGTAAATCTTTGCCTCGAGCGCCAGTGGCTTTTTTCAAAGCGTCACTGAACTGTTTGTAGTTATCTCCTTGGTCACTCAGCCGGTCCAAAGCGGCTTGAAAGAAAGCAGGGCCAGCCACTGTGACAACTTCCTTAGCCTCCGCAGTCAAGGTAAGGGGATCTCGGTAGATTACTTGGGCCCAATGGTGACCATCGGCAGGAAATACCAGATTGGGCTGAACAGCGCCAATAAAGGCTGCCCGCTGTGCTACCGGAACTAATTGGTGCACAACGTCTCCCAGCCAAGACCACAGACTAGCGGGCTCGCTATGGAGTACAGCTTGTTCCTGCCAATGGCGTAATTGAGCCTCATCATGGTGAGCTGGAGCCCGGCCTAGTCGATCGATGGAAAAACTAGCCGCTAATCCAGCAATGTCCAGCAGTCCCCCCTCGGGATAGGGATGCCCTAACCGTGCTAAGTGATTAGCTACCGCAGCCGGTAAGTAGCCTCCTTCCCGTAATTCCCGCAAACTCCTGGCGCCGTGGCGCTTGGCCAGGGGAGCATCGTCGGGACCTACGATGAGGGATAGATGACCATAACGGGGAACAGGTAAATCCAATGCCTGTAATACCAACAGCTGACGAGGCGTATTAGTTAGATGATCTGCCCCTCGCAATACATGGGTAATCCCCATTAGCGCATCATCCACCGCGTTGGCAAATAGAAACGCTGGGGAACCGTCGGAGCGACGAATGACAAAATCACCCAAGTCCTGTCCCCGAAAACGTTGCGGCCCCCACACGAGGTCATCGAACTCAACGACGGTATCTCTCGGTACCCGTAGTCGCAAAGAAGCCAGCTCCCCCCTGGCTAATCGGCTAGCTACTTCCTCTTGAGACAATTTGCTACAGGTACCTCCATAGCGGGGAGGTAACCCGGCAGCCCGTGCTCGACTTCGGGCACGCTCCAAATCCTCTTCACTGCAAAAACAAGGATAGGCTACCCCAGCTTGCTGTAATCGCTCCCACAATGCTTGATAGATAGCCACTCGGGATGACTGGTAATAAGCGCCATCTTCACCTTGACCGGGTCCCTCATCCCAGAGCAGTCCTAACCATGCCAAATCTTCCAGCAAGGCTGTGACGTATTCCGGGCGACTTCGTGCTGCGTCAGTGTCTTCGATGCGTACAAGGAAAATGCCTCCTAGAGCTCTGGCCAAAAGGGCTGAGTGGAGGGCCGTACGAGCATTCCCTAAGTGGAGATAACCAGTAGGACTGGGGGCAAAACGCGTGCGAGGTCTGTTCATGGGATAATGCTAAACGGGATAGGGCGAAGGGATAAAGGGGTGGGGAAACGGAATTGCCAAAGAATCTGGGTGGTGGAAGTCCGGTCGAGGGCCTGGATGGCATAATGCCCAGTAACTCAATCCCCGCTCCCGTTCTTCCACGACCACACTCAGTCCCAGGCGAGTTAACCTGATGGGGAGCAGGGAGGGTGGTAGGATAGCCTGCAGAACAAAACGACCTGATCCTATTTCGTTAGAATCCGCCGAAGTAATGCTGGGGGCTGGGATGTTGTCCAGGGGAGAACCTTCCCGATAACACTTGAAGGTGTAGGCTTGCCATTGGCTGGAGGGAGACAAATTAATCTCCCGGTAACTGTCAACGGTCGCTAGAAACACTTCAAAGCAAGTGTGCTGCCACAGATTATCGGCGCGGCTAGGGATAGTTAGTCCTGGTACGCACAATTGAGACAAGTCTCCCTGTATAGTGTAAATCAGCCCCAGAGAATTATCGGGGAGGAATTGAATTCCCACTGAAATTGCCAGCGGTGGAATATTTTCACTAGGAAAAGGGACTAGGGAAACGATGTGGCTCATTGTGGAGGGTTCACTATCGTGGGGGTAGCGTCATGACGAGGAGAAGGTGGTTGGGAGTTGTACTGATGACTTTATGGACGGGAGTTTGGGGTGAAGGGGTGGTAGCCGTTCAGGATCTAGCAACTCTATCAGCTGCTGTACGAAACTACCTCATCGAACTCCATCAAAGCGATCCTAGCCCTCCTGAGGTGGTGGTTAGTGATCCTGACCCTCGGTTACGGTTGGTGCGTTGTCCATTGCCCTTAGAAACCACCCTAGCACCGGGGAGCCAACCCACTGGGCGTACCACGGTAGCTGTTCATTGTGCTGGATCCAAGCCTTGGACGGTTTACCTCCCTGGTCAAGTACGGGTATCAGAACCCGTATTGGTGACTACCCGTTTTCTGACCAAAGGGGAAGAAATTACCAGTGCCGATGTCACGGTGGAAAGGCGAGATACAGCGGGATTGGCAGCAAGTTATTTGCGGGAACCTGGTGAGGCAATAGGTAAAGCCCTTACTCGACCGGTTCAACGGGGAAGTTTGTTGTTGCCCAACTATCTACAAGTTCCACGGGTGGTACAACGGGGAGAGCGGGTAACGTTAATGGTGGAGATTGGGGGATTAGTGGTACGAAGCGAGGGAATTACTTTAGGAGACGCTGGCTTAGGGGAGCGGGTTCAGGTGCGGAATGAATCCTCAAAACGGGTGATTGAAGGAACGGTAGCTAGTCCTGGGATGGTTAGGGTAAATCCATGAATTATTTAGGTGTAGTCATTTTTTTGACACTCCCCCCCTAAAGCTTTCCATTCAGTGGCCGCTACCACGGCCAAAGCAGGTAAGGGAGGTCTAACATGGCCATTGAAATCAGCGGGATTCCATCATCCCAAACGAGTGTCGCCCATACTGAGGCGGTCTCTAAGGTTTTACAAACTGACCCATCTGGTCGAACCGGGCAGGTAACTCAGGCGGGGGGGCGTGCTCAAGACGACCGAGTCAGCTTGACGGGCACAGCGGAGCGACTGCGTATGCTAGAAGAGCAGGTGTCTAATTTGCCGGTAGTGGATAGTCAACGGGTAGAGACTATTCGCGCCCAAACTACCAACGGCAGTTACAAAATTGATGCCGCAAAGGTAGCTAGTAAATTCCTTAATTTTGAGACCACATTTTCTGGTCTAAACCGAACTCGTTAAGGAAATTCCATGACTGCCTCATTGGAAACCCTGGTAGGGATATTGAAAGACCAGACAGAGGCAGCGCGGCAGCTTTTGGCTGTTCTAGAGGAAGAGACGGTCGTTTTGGCCGCAGCAAAACCCGCATCCATTGAGGAGGTCGCTCAGCGGAAGCTGACGCTGGCAGATACCTTGGAAGATTTGGAATTACGTCGGCGTTCAACCGTGGGGGCTCTTCGCCTCCCCTTGAAGTTAACCGAGCTGGGGGAGGCGCTGGCGACAGCAGGAGTTCCTCGGGGCGCTGAAATCTGTTTGCTGCTAGAGAAAGTGGCACTAGCTTGTGGGGAGCGTAACCAAGCGAGTGCCCTGTTGTTGGCAAGCCGCCAGCAACACGTTAAACGGGCACTGGAGCTGCTAACCGGTCAAACCGCCGAGACCGAGTTATACGGCCCCAGTCGTTCCCGCCGAAGTGGAGGGGGCCGTTCCTGGGCCCGGGCTTAGGCCCGTCTACCAGATTGTGATCGGCTTAGCCCCCTGGTAAGGTTCCGCGCTGTTCTGTTTTCTCCCTCCCCTTCTCCTTGTTCGTTCGATCCCATGACCAAGTTCATCTTCGTCACCGGCGGAGTCGTGTCCTCTTTGGGCAAAGGTATTGCCGCCGCTTCCCTTGCAGCCGTTCTGGAGTCTCGGGGGCTACGAGTCACCCTGCTCAAGTTAGATCCCTACATCAATGTTGATCCGGGCACCATGAGTCCCTTTCAGCACGGGGAAGTGTTTGTCACTGCCGATGGTGCCGAAACTGACTTAGATTTGGGACACTACGAGCGTTTTGCCCGAGTTACTGTAGGCCGTCGTAATAATTACACCACTGGTCGTATTTATGAAAATGTTATTCGTAAAGAGCGACGAGGTGATTATTTAGGTGCAACAGTACAAGTTATTCCCCATATTACCGATGAAATTAAGCGTTGCATTCAGGAAGGTGCAGGCGATGCAGATGTTGCGTTGGTGGAAATTGGGGGAACGGTGGGTGATATTGAGTCTTTACCATTCTTAGAAGCTATCCGACAGATGGGGGTAGTACTAGGTAAAAATAATGTACTTTATATTCATTTAACCTTAGTACCCTACATTGCCTCTGCAGGAGAAATTAAAACTAAGCCCACTCAACATTCGGTAAAAGAACTCCGTTCCATCGGCATTCAACCCGATATTCTGATGTGTCGTACTGATCGGCCCTTACCGGATACGGAACGGCGAAAAATCGCTTTATTTACCAATGTGGAAGAGCGAGCAGTTATTTCGGCGATAGACGTGGATGCCATCTATAAAATTCCATTACTTTATCATTCCCAAGGACTGGATGACATTGTAGTAGATAAGTTGCGCTTAGCAGCTAAACCGGCAGATCTGCGGGAATGGCAACAAGTAGTCGATGGATTACAAAATCCCACGGGAGAAGTAAAAGTAGCGATGGTGGGTAAGTATGTTCACTTAGCGGAATCATATAAATCTTTGTCAGAAGCTTTGATTCATGCCGGGATTCATACCCGTACACGAGTCCGCATTGTCTATATCGATTCAGAAGAGATAGAACGCAATGGTACTGGGATACTCCAAGAAATGGACGCCATTTTAGTACCTGGAGGATTTGGTGTTCGAGGAATTGAAGGTAAGATCACTACTGTTCGTTATGCACGGGAGCAACAAATACCCTATTTGGGAATTTGTTTAGGTATGCAAGTCGCTGTTATTGAGTTTGCACGCCATCAAGCAGGACTGGCTGATGCCCACAGTACTGAATTTTTCCGAGCGACCCCCCACCCTGTTATTGCCATGATTTCTGAATGGACTACTCGAGATGGAGGTGTGGAACAACGTCAGGAAGGGGCTGATATGGGGGGCACGATGCGACTGGGAGCTCAACCTTGCCAATTAGTTTCCGGTTCTCTTGCCCATCAGGTATACGGCAAGGAAGTGATCGAGGAGCGTCATCGTCATCGCTATGAATTTAACAATGATTACCTTGAAGTACTACAAGATGCCGGGTTGTCCATTACCGGACGCTCTCTAGATGGGCGACTAGTAGAAGTTATCGAATTACCAACTCATCCCTGGTTTATTGCCTGTCAATTTCATCCCGAATTTACCTCTACTCCCCGGGATGGTCACCCTCTGTTTACCGGTTATATCGAAGCGGCTCGTCGCCTTCGCGAACGTAAATAGCAGGGCATGTAAAATATCTGTTCTCAAAGCCCCTCCCCCCTCGCGGGGGCTTTGGGTGGGAGTCTAGTGCCTAAACATTACAGTGACGGCCAGACCCGGTGTACCCATTCCTTCTCCCCATTTCAGTTGGGCACCATGAAGCTGAGCAATACGGGCCACAATAGAAAGACCTAGCCCACTTCCTTCGATGGCTTGATCCGCCAGACGGCAAAAGGGATTAAGTACATTATCCCATTGTTCAGCTGGAATACCGGGACCGTTGTCTTCTATTCGTATTATTGCCCCCTCTCCTGTCGTGGCTACAGTGATCTGCACCCGCCCGTCCTGGGTATAGGCGTGGGTATAGCGCATAGCATTGTCCAACACATTGCGTAGCAACAGGTATAAGAGATCGCTATGACCCATTATCATTACCGGAGCGGGCGCAATCAGTGCTAATTGAATATTTTGTGCTAAAGCCAGGGCCCCCCATTCCGCCGCTATTTCCATAGCTAAGCTATCTAAACGTAATGGCACTAAAGTAGGAATATCGCCGATTTCTAGACGGGCGAGCGTGAGTAATTGCCCCACTAAATGACTGGCGCGGCGACTACCAGTAATAATTTGCTGCAGGGCATGATCCCGCTGCGCGTCCTCTTGGGCTCGTAATGCCACTTGAGCTTGGGTGGAAAGAATTGCCAGGGGGGTGCGTAATTCATGGGCGGCATCCGCTGTGAAACGCCGCTCATTATCCAAAGAGCGAGCTACTCGAGATAATAATGCATTCATTTCCTGAAGCAGGGGACGAATTTCATCCGGTGCCGTTTGCGGTAACAGTGGATCTAATCGTTCTGGCCCCCGTTGTCCCAATTGCTGGGCAATGGCGGTGATGGGCGCTAAGCCTTGGCGGGTGGCAAACCACATCCAAATAATCACTATGAGCAAGCCCAGCAAACTGGGAATCAGCCACTGGCTGGCGATATGAACCGCTAAGGTTTCCCGAAGACCATGATCTTCTCCTACGATAACACGTATTTGATGGTTCTTATCCCATTGTCCATAATAGCGCCAACGCTGATGATTATCCTCTATATCGGCAAAACCAGTTTGACTCATTAATGGAACAGTCGGCGCGTGGCGAGAGTGAAGTAATAAGCGACCTTGATTGTCCCAAATTTGAAATTGATAGCTCTTGCCGTATTTATGACCATCACCACTGGGTTCAGGAATATCATCTTCATCACCATCAAATTCACTGGTCATGATTAACAAAGTTTGGGCTAATTGAACTAATTGGGCATCAAATAAATCATCAATTTCCCGATGAGCCCCTTGATAGGAAAGCGTCAAAGTAATTGATCCGCTAAAAATAACACCCCCGAGCAATAATATTAATAGCCGGCGACGGAGAGAAAACCAGTGGGTAGCAGAATTAGTCATGTTTCGGCATCAAATAGCCAATACCACGGAGAGTTTTAATTCGTTCTGTGCCCAGTTTACGTCGTAGATGGTGAATATGAACTTCGAGGGTATTACTACAGGGTTCATCTTGCCAACCGTATAAAGCACTTTCTAGCCGATCACGGGTGACCACCTTGCCGCTGTATTCCAGGAGGATTTGCAGCAGCGCCAACTCCCGTCCCACGACATCCACCGGTACTCCGGCCAAGGTCACTTCATGGGTTGCTGGGTTAAGGATGAGCGCTCCTTGCTGCAACACCGACGCGGTCCGGCCGGCGCTGCGCCGGAGTAGCGCCCGTACTCGGGCTGCCAGTTCCTCTAGATCCACCGGTTTGACCACATAGTCATCCGCGCCCGCATCCAGCCCAGCGACTTTGTCTCCCGTACTGTCGCGAGCGGTCAAAACCAAGACCGGCATAGGATTATTGCGGGCACGGAGTCGGCGCAGTACTTCGAGTCCCGCTAATCGGGGTAGCCCTAAATCCAGCACCAATACATCGAAGGTTTCAGTAGTAAGGGCTAAATCGGCGGCCACCCCCTCCTGGAGCCAATCCACGGTATAGCCTTCTTGGCGGAAGCCAACGGCTAAACCATCTCCCAACCAAGGATCGTCTTCCACCAGGAGGAGGCGCATGGGATTTTTTTATTGGGCCAACCATCCGGCACAAATGATGACCCAGATTAGCATTATTAGGGCCACACCCAGCCGAGAATGAGGAATAGCTTCTTCTTTTTGCCCTGTTTTATAACCGTCGACCATAGCTCGCGGGAGATTTTCTTGGTGAATAAAACCGCTCACTATGACTCCCGTAATATGAATGAGTACCATTAGCAACATCGCCGAAGCCAATCCTTCATGTATTTCCTCCCAGACATCACCTGCTCCTTGATACAGCCACCAACCACTACCGCCGGTCGCTAGACCTAAAGCTAATAACATAATAATTGACCATCCCCCGGCGGCATTATGTCCAGGATAGGAATTGGGTGCTTTCTGCAGTAACCCACGGAGATAGGCCATGACCGCCTGGGGCCCACGCAGGAATGAGCGAAATTGGGCATGGCGAGTCCCCACGATGCCCCACACTAAACGAAATAAAATCACTCCAACCATAACACCACCGGCCCAAACATGAACCAGACGCCACGCTTCACTTTCCCCCGTTAGCCAAGCCACGATAAACGCACTGACTAATAACCAATGACCAATACGTACTGGCCAATCCCATACCAAAATTTTGCTGCTAGTTTGGTTATTTTGATTATTCATTTTAATCATCCTCCCAGGTCCGACCATCAGGCATAATAATTTCACGCTCACGATAACTGCCTTCATTAGCCCGGGTATGGCAAGCCCCACAATTGGCTGGGCTTTTTACGTTGGCGTGATTCCAGTCTGCTGAAGATACTTCATGATGTTTACGCTTAAACCAATTCGCCGTTGTTAAGCGGGGTAAGGATTGTTCCGTTCCAGAATTCTGGCCCACGGCAAAGCGGCCGGCTTGACGCACCAAAAACTGCTCAATCGTTTGGCGGTTTTGTTCATCCAGAGTGGCATTATCACCGTAATGATTAGCCAATTGCCCCATTATGCGTTGCCATTCTGCCGCTGTTAGAAAAGACGGTAGAAAAGCGACATGACAACTCCCACATTCATTTTGGAACGCAGCGGGCCTATCTTTTGCTAATCGTTCCCCGTCCGCTAAGGCCAGAGAAGTAATGAACGTCGTAAACACGAAGAGAATACTTAATTTAAATCTACCAGTCATTTTCATTGGTCACCGCCTATTAAGAAAGCAATGAAGTCCGCTTTTTCTGCCGCACTACAGGAACGGCCCACCACTTCCGTGCAATTACGGTAAAACCATTTTTCTACCTTCGCTGAATCGCTAAATCGATCCCTATTAGCCAAAGGCGATAAAGGTTTAATGATTTTGCCGGTTACTTTATGGCGTCCGTTTTGCTGAGGATTATCCGTATGACAACTGGCGCAGGAGGGCAACGGAGCAGAATGGGTAAAGGTGCGCTGATAAAACGCTGTCTCTTATACACATCTGACGCTGCCGAC
>CAWUNB010000012.1:0-16743 GCA_963923745.1 uncultured Thiotrichales bacterium | reverse complement strand
CAAAAATACTCATCACAAAAAATATGGTCAAAATTTAGACAATCCCTTTGGCATTGTTGAGTGGTTTAATTGCCAGCGCTCTATCACTAACTTGACTTGCAACGGCGGATGTTCCAGTAGCAGCCGTCCCGGCAATTGCATACCGGAAACTTCCCCATAATTTGATAAAACAAAGGTCCAACCGTCCTGTCGTCCTCCCAGCAATCGTCCCTGTTCATCAAGCGCTAAGTGGCTCAACTCTCCAGGGGCAGGTAATCCCCGTACCCAGTCCCGCAATCCAGCCAAAGGCACTTGCCAACCCAAGTGGGTTTCCAGCAATTGTTCTGGTGAGTCTGCCTGATAGGTGACACCGTCTCCGCGACGCAGTACTACCCCGGTGGGTCCTCCTTCCAATCGAGCGGCACCTTGGCCAGCTGGCCCGCTTACCTGAAGGCGGTAATAGTCATCCAGTTGCTCCCAACGCAGTGCGGCATGCCACCCTTGGTCTTCTTGTTGAACACCAATTCGCCCAGTAATAGCCCAATTTTTTAAATTACTTTCCAGCTGCTGTCGCCTTGCTTCCCATCGAGACCAAGCTTCTGGGGAAGGAGCAGTGGGTAAGGGGGAGCAACCCATCAATAAGACCCACAGGAACCCTAGAACCGCCAGCGGTTTTAATTCTGCCCCCAACGACCTATTGATCTTCACTCTGTAGTGTTCCTGGAGGATTTTGTTGCATCCCGGTGTTTTGGCCACTCTGATGGGTTCCCGTCATTTGAAATTGCACAGGAATAGGTAAGATGTAAGAGCGAGTAATTGCTCCAAAATCAGTAAGATCCAAAGTCACACTCACGGCGACGGGCAGAGAGCGAGGAGTTGTACTACTCTGGTTACTGGCTGAGGGCCACTGATCCTGCCATTGGCTATTTTCATCTAAGAAGCGCACGGCAAAACTCCGGACACCTTCCAGTAAGGGGGTGGCTAAAGGGACAGTATCTTGAGCCCGGTCCAATACCGACCACACGGTTCGAATCAATCGGCCTTCTTGGAGTTGATAGCCCACCCGTTGTAAAGAAGATCGGGTTGCCCCAGCGGGATTACGGTAACCGGCTCGGCTAAACTCCAATGCAGCACTTCCCAACAATCCCCCTCCCAGTAATGCACCCCGGCGATCACCAAATTCATCACGAATGGTACGGTCTGCTACCTGGGATAGATCTCGACTTAGGGTGGCGACAGCTATTTGCAAACGGGCTAGCCGTTCAGTTTGCAGGGTAGCTTGGTGGGTAGTATGGAGAACTGTGTTGAGGCCAGTGTAAGCCATGGCAGCGAGAAGGGAAAAAACAGCCAAAGCCACAACCAATTCCACCAGGGTAAAGCCTGCAGTGGGTTTCGGTAACCGTTGCCTCACCGAGGCCGTCCCAAGAAAGCCACCAAATGATCTAAGGCTTCTTCATCCTTCTTATTTTGGCGTACTTCTACCTCCAGACGCCGCAAATCTCGGTCAGGAGTCTCTGCCACCACCGCTCGCCAATACCATTCTAGCCCCCCCATAGTATCGGTGCCTTCCTGACGCCCAGTAGCAGGCCATTCTTTCCGTAACTGGTACTCCACTATCCGATTCATAGCCACCCAGTGGGCCATGGTGCGATCCCGTAGGTAGGTAGCATTGGCGGTGTAGTTCGTTGTCCCTTTCACTGCCGCTGCCAAGGCTATAGCCAGAATAGCCAAGGCCACCATCACCTCTAGCAAAGTAAATCCCCGCTGCTTTATCAACTCTCGCCCCTACCCTATTAGCGATGGTCCACTGGTTCAGCTCGAAATAGGCCGCTATAGCTGCCCGTCACCCGCCAGGGCGGCAATCCTGGGCCGACTAATTGCAATTGAAATGGAGTCACTTCGCCACTGGATAGCAACATGACTTGGGGGATAAGGACATCTTCGTCTTTCTTTTTTTTGTGGTCAGTTTGCTTAGGATCGACTTTAGCGGGTTCCGTTTTATTGGATGCCGGTAACGCCACTTGGAGTTCTGGCCCATCAAGAAACAACTTCACGGTGATACCAAGCAAAGGGCGAGGTCGCAACATGTCGTCATCCACCGGCACCCAACCCTCTTCTCCCAACACCAGAAACGAATAGCCCCGCTCCGTTACCAGCCAACCCAACTCCTGACCATACAGGATGGATTCTTCGGCCGCTAACCGGAACAGCGCTGCCAGCCGTTGAGCTTCCTGGATGTTGGGGGGGCTACGGGTACCTATGGACAGTACCGCTAGGGTAGAGATAAGACCGATGATAAATAGCACCACCAGCAATTCCAGCAACGTGAAACCGCTGATGGACCGTTTTGCCAATCGGTAATTCGATTTAATCCAAGGCCCAGTTGCCAATGTCACTGGCTACCCCTTCGCCCCCTTGCTGGCCATCGGCACCATAGGACCAAATATCCACCGGTCCGTGCACTCCGGGGCTCAGATAACCATAGGGATTACCCCAAGGATCCCGGGGTAGACGATCCAGATATCCCCCCTCTTTCCACTGACGTACCCCCATACCAGTGGGCCGTTGAATAAGGGATTCCAAACCTTGGTCTGTGGTGGGGTAAACGTAGTTATCCAATTTATAGAGGTTTAAGGCACTTTCTACGGCCCGGATGTCCTGTTTGGCTTTGGTGATACGGGCCATATCCGGACGATCCATCACTCGGGGGACAACGATAGCCGCCAAAATCCCCAGGATAACCACCACCACCATGACTTCAATGAGGGTAAAGCCAGTCTGACGATGGGCGGGTGAACGATTGCGAGGCACAGACATGGTAGCGTTCCCTTATTTGGGTAATTAATTCACTTAACTAACTGATTTAATTCAAAAATAGGTAATAAGATGGCCAAGACGATGATAAGTACCAGCCCTCCCATTACCAAAATTAACAACGGCTCAAATAAACCCAATAGGGTGGCAATGTAACTGTCCACTTCCCGCTCTTGGGATCCCGCAGCCCGTTCCAGCATTTCTTCCAGCCGACCACTGGCTTCCCCAGAGGCAATGAGATGGACGGTCATGGGGGGAAAGTAACCGCTAGCCTCAATAGCGCGATGCAAGGCTGTTCCTTCCCGGACCCGCCGAGCCGCTTCTTCCACGGCATAACGCATGGGGAGATTAGGGAGAACTGCACCAGCGATACGTAAAGCATCTAGGACCGGTACATTACTGGCGGCCAAGATAGACAGGGTACGGGCAAAGCGACTGGTATTCATCCCGCGCTCTAGCCGTCCCAACAGGGGCATCGCCAGCAACCAACGGTGAGATAAAGCCCGGGTAGCAGGGCGACGGAGGGCGTAGCGAAAACCGGTAATGGCTAAGGCAATACTCGCCAAGATTACCAGTCCCCAGCGTTGGAGAAACTCACTCAAACCAATCAGGGCTAACGTTAGCCAAGGTAATTGCTGGCCGGTGCCCTTGAATACCTGGACTACTTGGGGTACCACGTAAACCAGTAGGGCACCCACCACTAGCAGTGCCACGATGGTTACCAGAGCGGGGTACAGCAACGCCAACCACGTTTTCTGGCCAACGGCCTGACGAGTTTCGGCATACTCTGCCAACCGCTCTAATACTTTATCCAGATGACCTGATTGCTCCCCTGCCGCCACCGTAGCCCGGTATAACTCGGGGAAAGCATTGGGAAAATCTTCCAGGGCGACAGCCAGGGAGTGACCTTCCACAACTCGCGCCCGTACCCCCAACACCATGCTTTTGATCCGTGCCTTTTCCGTTTGACGAGCTACCGTTCCCAAGGCTTCTTCCACGGGTAAGCCGGATCGGACCAAGGTGGCTAGTTGGCGGGTAATGAGGGCAAGATCGGCAGCAGAAATGCTTCGGCCTACTCGACCAGTGCGACGGGCTTCGCGGCGGCGTACTTCCTCCACCGTCAGAGGGGTAAGACCCTGATCACGCAATTGGGCCCGTACCGCCCGAGCGGTATCCCCTTCTAGGACTCCCTTGCGATTATGTCCCTTGGCATCCAGCGCAGTGAATTCAAATGCACCCATCGTTTTTGTCTTCTAGAGTAATTACTAATGGTTAGCCAATAGGCTCAGTCCTCCCGCGTCACCCGCAGCACTTCTTCCAACGTCGTATCCCCCTCCAGAATACGTCGCCGCCCATCTTGGCGAATACTGGGGGTTAGCCGTCGAGCGTAGCTTTCAATGGCCTGCTCACTGGCCCCGTCGTGGATCATGGTCCGCATGTTGTCATCCACCTCAATTAATTCAAAAATCCCCGTTCGTCCCCGATAACCCAATTGGTTGCACTGATCACACCCTACCGCCGACCACAAAGTCGGAGGACGAGCGGGATCAACTCCCAATTGCTCACACTCCACCGAGCCAGCTTGGTGGGGTTTTTTGCAGGTGGGACAGAGCAGGCGAACTAATCGTTGGGCCAGTACGCCAATAAGAGAAGAGGCCAGCAAGAAAGGTTCTACTCCCATGTCACGTAGCCGAGTAATAGCACCAATGGCGCTGTTAGTGTGCAGGGTTGACAGCACCATGTGACCGGTGAGGGAAGCTTGCACAGCAATTTGCGCGGTTTCCAGATCCCGGATTTCCCCCACCATTACCACGTCAGGATCTTGACGCAAAATAGCCCGAAGTCCACGGGCGAAGGTCATATCGACCTTGGGATTGACGTTAGTTTGGCCGATACCGTCCAGGTAATACTCAATGGGATCCTCCACCGTCATTATATTGCGGGAGTGATCGTTAAGACGGGTGAGAACTGCATACAGCGTCGTGGTTTTACCGGAGCCAGTGGGACCGGTGACCAACATGATACCGTGGGGGCGACGAATCACTCGGTCCATCACATCCCGTCGCAGTTGCTCCATTCCCAATTGTTCTAAATCCAGCCGACCCGCTTGCTTGTCCAAGAGACGTAACACTACCCGCTCGCCGTGGCCGCAGGGCATGGTAGAAACTCGCACGTCCACTGCTCGTCCTGCTACCCGTAGAGAAATACGGCCATCTTGGGGTAACCGTTTTTCCGCAATGTCCAACTTAGCCATGACTTTGATGCGGGAGGCTAGCAAGGGGGCAAGGATACGGCGAGGTTGCAACACTTCTTTTAACACTCCGTCCACTCGGAAGCGCACTACCAAGCGATCTTCAAAAGGCTCAATGTGAATATCCGAAGCGTTCTCTTTAATGGACTGGGTAAACAGGGCATTGATCAGGCGAATGATGGGAGCGTCATCTTGACTCTCCAGCAAATCTTCGGGCTCTGGTAACGAAGAAGCGACTCGAGCCAGATCCAAATCTTCCTCTAGATCTCCCATGAGCCGCATGGCCTGGTCAGAACCCTGTTCGTAGGATTGCTGCAGGACTTCCTCAAACCGGTCAGCCTCTATCCGGCGCAGTACCAAGGGTTTACCTGCCAAGCGACGTATTTCCGCCAGAACCCGGGGGGCTATTCCGGGACGGTATAACACTGTCACTCCCTGATCTGTCATACCTTCGAGTAGCACTCCGTGGCGACGGGCGAAGGTATAGGGTAAACGCAGTACCTCAGTAGCTGGCTGGGGAAGGACCATTTAGCGGCCTCCACCGGTTTTAACCCCAGGGGGAGCAACAGCATCTGGCGAAAAATCTTGGAACGGTGGTGGTAGTTCTAGAACTTGGGATAAGGGCGGCAACACTGATTGCTGCGTTTGCTTGGCAAATCGTTCTGGTTCCATGGCTTCTAATTGGCGATCCCGCATGTAGTTGTACTTGCTCCCGCTGAGCTGAACACCGGTAGCACCATCCCGCAGAATGATGGGATGGAGAAAAACCATCAGATTGCGTTTGTCCACGTTGGTGGTAGATGCGCGGAATAAATTACCCACCACCGGCAGATCCCCCAGCAAAGGTACTTTCTGACGGCTTTCCCGAACTTGGTTATCCATTAACCCCCCCATTACCACGACCTGACCGTCTTCGGCCAACACTACCGTCTTGATAGATCGCTTGCTGGTGACAACGTCAGAAGTATGAATCCCTTCCGGAGCGGCAATTAGACTGGATACTTCTTGCTGAATTTCTAGCTTTACTGCATCACCCTCATTTATTTGAGGTTTAACTTTGAGGGTTAATCCCACGTCTTGACGCTGAATAGTCTGAAAGGGATTCCCCACCAAACTATTAGTGCCCGTGGTTGTCGTCGAAGTAGAAGTAGTACCCGTCAAACTGTTGGAGTAAGAACCCGTAACAAAGGGTACGTTTTGACCAACGACTATTTCAGCTTCTTGGTTGTCTAGGGTCAGCAAATTAGGCGTAGAGAGAATATTGGAGGAGCCATCCGAGGATAGGGCACGAATCAGCGCACCGAAACGGAACCGTCCCGAGAAGTCACCTACCCCAAGATTAAGACCACTGCCCAGGGCGCTAAGCACCGCTGTTCCACCAGCAGTTCCGCCAGTCGCTGCACCGGCTACAGCCGAGGCAATACCGGCTCCCCCGCTGCGGGGAAAATCAATAATGCCCACTGGGGCATTAGTTTGGGAACCGTCAGCCACCCACTGTACCCCCAGGTCACTGGCTCGAGTGGCAGACACTTCGGCAATGATGGCTTCTACCAATACCTGCGCTCGCCGGATATCCAATTGGCGAATAACACTCTGAAGGGTACGTAGTTGATCGGGTGGTGCCGTGATGATGAGGGAATTGGTGGCTTCATCTGCTTGAATACTCACATCCTTGAAGGTTCCACTTGATCCACTCCCCCCTGCTGCTGGTACCGGTGCAACCACAGCCCCACCACCACTGTTTCCTCCACTGCTTCGATGACCGGCGGCGGTCTCCTGACCTTTGCTCACCCCCGTTAGGACATTCACCAAATCCTTGGCCTGGGCATAACGCAGGTAGATAACTGTGGTGTTGCCTCCGGTATTCTCCAGAGGGGTATCTAAATGGGAAATGATGGCCCGTAATCGTAGTCGGTCCGCCTTGTCTCCCCCTAATAACACCGTATTGGTCCGCTCATCAGCAACCAAAGTAATTGCTGTGCTACTCGGCCCCGCTCCTTCTTTGCCCTTCTCCTGTTGGGTCAGGGTACTAAGCACCCGCACCACTTCAGAAGCCGAGGCATGACGTAATTGAACAACTTCGATTTCACCCTGGGATGGTTCGTCAATTCGCCGAATAATCTCGGCTATTCGCTGCACATTGGCCGCTCGGTCAGAAATAATAACAACGTTACTTTGGGGATAAGCCGCCATATGGCCCTGTTGGGCCACCAAAGGCCGCAGGATGGGTACCAATTGGGCGGCTTGAACGTGTTTGACATCAATAACTCGGGTAACCGTTTCATCTCCCCCCCCAGGACGGCTATCACTGGTAGTGGGGATAGCAGACTGTTTAGCGTTGGCATCCGGCACAATTTTCACCACATCTCCTGCGGGTACCGCCGCGAAGCCGTGGACTTCCAGAACTGACAAGAAAACTTGATAAACCCCGGTTTTATCCAAAGGACGGGAAGAAACAATAGTTACCTTCCCCTTTACTCGGGGATCGACGATGAAATTGCGACCAGTGATCTCCGATACTGTGGTGATAACCGCTTGAATATCAGCATCCGTTAAATTCAACGTCACCCCAGCGGCCAGAGATGAAGGAGAGGCAAGGGATAACAACAAAGCCAGGGTGGCGCAGGTAGGCAGGTACTTCACAGGGGGTTGTCTCCAAAAATGAGGGTCATTACGGCCCAAGATGTAACGTCACGTTCTCGGTGCGACCCTGGCGAGATACAGTTACTTGTAAATCTTGGGCATTTTGTAGCCCTCGCAATACTTCCATTGCCTTAACCGGGCTATCGAGGGAAATACCATTAACACTGGTCACTACATCGCTGTGTTGTAATCCTAAATCCCCCAACAAATTACCGGCCTGTCGGTTCGGACGTAACCGAAACCCTTCTAATTTTCCCGATCGATATACCGGTTGAGGTTGAATCAGCTCAGCCAAACTGGCAGGGTTTTCTGCAATTCTTTGCCGCATCTCTTGGATTTTTTGCATTCGTTCCGGCGAAGATCGACTATCTTCTCCCTCAACTTCTCCCACTTTAGGGGAAAGTGTCACTGGGGAAGGAGAACTTGTTCCCACTCCACTGTTCCCGCTATTTCCGCGCTCTCGTGGTAACCGCAAAGTCTCTAATCGATTATTACGGGACAAAATTACTTGATCTGACTGAATTTCTTTAACAACAGCAGAGCCAGCAATGGCATCACCTACCCTAAAGTACCGATCGTTACCCTGGGCCTCGGCAATGATAGCGCCCCCCTCCCCGTTTGGCTGATCGGGGGCAATAATGCCCCGTAGGGCAAGACGTAGGGAAGTTTCTGGTACCTGAATAGGGGCTGTTATAACCGGTCGAGACTCATCTAACAGACCGAATAAGTGGGCTTGCTCGATAGCCGCTAGATCCGGTCCACGCAGCAATGGCACCGTCATTCCACCCGTCAGTTGAGGCGGTGGAGGGGGACTGGTCGAGGGTAATCCCTTTAGGGACCAGCTCAAGGTGGCTAGGACATGGGCGAGGATAATCACTAGGAGCGCAGTAACCCAATGAGCAGTTTGCCCTAGTAACCCGGTTAGCATGGTAGGCGAAATAAGTTTGTGCCAGTCAGGTAGGGGCATTAGGTGAGGGACTCGGCAAGTTTGCTGTTGAAGAATCTTTGCTGTTGAAGAATCAGGGAACTATCCCCCGAATGTTACTACAGTAGTACTTAAGCTTAGGAGACTTTAGGGAATTTGAGAAAACGCCGAAATATCCGCCCCGTCCTAGGGCACTCTCTTGACCTCCAGGCACTGCAACCGAGCAGTCACCTTTCAACCCTTCTTTCCCTTTCCAGTAAAAATTCATTCTATAACAACCACTTAAACGGTTGGCGCAATTTCTGCTTTGCAGCGAACTATTAACAATTTCCCTTTCCCGCTTATGCAGGAGAACGAAGAAATGTCGACTCGCTTCACCAGTAAAACCCCGCGCTTCGACGACGGTAGCCTGCAACGCATGCCCTACCACGAGTTCTACCAAGACGATTTCTCGCCTCGGGACCACTACGCCCCTCTGTGGGATCGCATTCGCCAAGCGGGGAGTCGGCTGCTGGCGGACAAGGCCCGCGAAGCCCATCTGGCCATGCTCACTGAAGGCGTGACGTTTACTGTGTACAGTGACAACCAGGAAGGCATTGAACGGGTATGGCCCTTTGATTTAATTCCCCGCATCATTCCAGCCGCCGAATGGACTTTTTTAGAAGCCGGATTAAAACAACGGGTGCGGGCGTTGAATTTATTTATTCAGGATCTGTATCACGGGCAGCGCGTGTTAAAAGACGGCGTGGTACCGGCGGATTTAATTTACGGCGGTAAAGATTTTCGCCGGGAGATTATGGACATTGATCCGCCCCATGATATTTACACCCATATTAGCGGCATTGATTTTATTCGGGATGAAACCGGGCGTTATTTAGTATTAGAGGATAACATCCGCACCCCTTCGGGGGTATCCTATATGATTGAAAATCGGATGGTGGAGCGGCGGATATTACCGGAGTTTTTTGGTAGTTATCGCGTGCGGCGCGTGGAACATTATCCGGCTTTATTATTAGAAGCGTTACGTTATCTCTCACCTCGGGGCAAAGATCAGGCAGAAATTGTCTTATTAACCCCCGGCATCTATAATTCAGCCTATTTTGAACATACTTTTCTGGCCAAGGAAATGGGGGTGGAGTTAGCCGAAGGACGGGATTTAGTGGTACGCAATGATATTGTCTATCTGAAAACGACGACCGGATTAAAGCGGGTCGATGTAGTCTATCGCCGCGTCGATGATGCTTTTCTTGATCCGCTGTATTTCCGCGCTGATTCTACTTTAGGGGTTGCCGGTATTATTAATGCCTGGCGGGCCGGAAATGTGGCTATTGTTAATGCCCCCGGTACCGGTATTGCGGATGATAAAGCCGTTTACCCTTATGTACCCGAGTTAGTTCGTTATTACTTGGGGGAAACCCCGATTCTGGAAAACGTGCCCACCTACACCATGACCAATCCGGAAGAACGGGCTTATGTGTTAGATCATTTGGAAAGCATGGTGGTCAAAGCGGTGAGCGAATCCGGTGGCTATGGCATGTTAGTAGGACCGGCTTCTACAGTAAAACAACGAGCGGAATTTGCTACGTTGATTCAACAAAATCCCCGCAATTATATTGCGCAACGGGTGGTGAATTTCTCTGTTCACACCTGTTATCTGGATGGAGAATTAGAATCTCGCCATCTTGATTTGCGGCCTTTTATTATCTACGGCGAAGATATTCACGTCGTTCCCGGTGGCTTAACTCGGGTAGCGTTACGCAAAGGGTCGTTGGTGGTTAATTCCTCCCAAGGTGGCGGTAGTAAAGACACTTGGGTACTCGCCCAATAACGGGAGGTCATCATGCTCAGTCGTATCGCGGATTCCATGTATTGGATGGCCCGTTATCTGGAACGGGCTGATAACACCGCTCGCTTATTAGAAATTAATCTGCTCCATTTAGTCGAAGCCGAAGACAGCGTTAATGAAGCGGCGCAATGGCGGCCTTTATTGGCCATTGCCGGAGCAGAAGAAAGTTATGAAGAGTGTTATGGAACCAAGGCCGTTACCGGTCCTAAAGTCATTCGCTTTTTAACCCAAGAAACCTGTAACACCAATAGCATTCGCAGTTGTATTCGCTCGGCCCGCGAAAACGCCCGTACCGTGCGCGACCGCATTTCTCGAGAAATGTGGGAAGTGATGAATGATTTATGGTTAGGCTTGGATGCCCGCCTCAAAACCGATCTGGCTCCGGAACGAGCTACCGATTTTTACGGATCCATTCGTGATGCCGTAGCCCATTTTCATGGGGAAACCGTAGCCACCATGATGCGGGGGGAAGCCTTTTCTTTTTACCTGTTAGGGACATTTTTGGAACGGGCCGATATGACCGCCCGTATTGTGGATGTGAAATACCATCTGCTGTTGCCGGATATTTCTTTGGTCGGTTCGCCATTGGATTATTACCAATGGCAAGCGTTACTAAAATCCTTATCCGGTTATGAACCCTATCGCCGGTTATATCACACCGGACTGCGGCCCTTGGATTTATGGCAATTTGTGGTCTTTGAGAAAGCCTTTCCCCGGTCCCTACGTTTTTCTTTAGATCATATGGCTACCGCACTGCACATGATCGATCCGGATTGTCAGGGAGAAGGCAGTTGCCAAGCCTTACAAGAATTACTCAGTGGACTGGATGAGCATACCCCAGACAGTTCATTTACCCTTGGTCCCCATGAATTTTTAGAACAACTGTTAGATCGGATTGAAAGAGTCCACGGGGCTTTAGTGGTTGATTATTTTCAATCCCAAATGGGGGACTGGCCATGCGCCTCGTAATTCATCACAGCTTAAATGTCCATTACCGCCGTTTTATTCGGGAGCATCAATGCGAATTGCGTATTGCCCCTCGGGACGATGCCAGCCAGCGTCTGGTGTCCTTGAGTATTACCGTGGAGCCACCGGCGGAAATACGGCAACGCTTGGATTGGTTGGGTAATCCTACCCACAGTTTCACCCTGTTAGCGCCCCATGATCGGCTAACGGTGTCCATGGACGCCGTGGTGGAAACCCTGACCGATAATCCCTTCGCCTATACCCCCCTGGAACCGGAACAAGAAGGGGCTTGGGTTGAAGAAACGCTACGCAAGCAGCCTCGCTTGTTGGATTACCTGCTGCACCGCAGTTCCTTTACCCCGGACGCCCTAGCAGACGCCCCGGAACAGGCCGACGGCCAGGCCCTACTGGCCCGAGCCACGGAAGCCATGGCCTGGGTTAACCAGCATCTGAGTTACGACTCCGCTCTGGATGGTCGCCCCGCCAGCCTGGACACGGTTCTCACTCGGCGCACGGGAGGAGCGGAAGATTACGCCCACTTGTTGATCACCCTTATCCGCCAATGGGGTTTCCCCGCACGCTTAGTCACCGGCTGGTTAGACGGCTCCCTCCTCGATCCCGACACGCCCCAATGGCCCCACGCCTGGGCCGAAGTGTTGGTGCCGGGGGCCGGTTGGCGCGGGCTCGATCCCCTGAATAACTTACTGGCCAATGCCCATTACGCCGCCAGTGCCATCGGGCGGGACTGGAGCGACTGTCAGCCCCTGCGCCAGGCGTGGTCCCAGCGCGGCCCCAGCGAAGAAGGGGACAGTCAGCTCGTCCTCCAAGTCGCCGCCCAATAGTTTCCCGGTTAGCCCTCTTCTTGATCGTTCCAGGATCCTAATGTCTATCCGCGTCGCCCTCGATCACGTTAATCATTACCAGTATGACCGGCCGATACGCCTGTCGCCCCATGTCCTGCGCCTGCGTCCGGCTCCCCATTCCCGCACGCCGGTCACGGCCTATTCCCTGACGGTACGGCCCGAAAAACATTTTATTAATTGGCAGCAGGACGCCTTTGGTAACTGGCTGGCCCGCTTGGTCTTCCCCGAACCAAGCCGGGAGCTGTATATCCAGGTCGATCTGCACGCCGACCTGACGGTGATTAACCCCTTCGATTTTTTCGTGGAGGATTACGCCCAACACTACCCGTTTGCCTATCCCCCCGAATTGAGTCGGGATCTCGCCCCCTATTGCCAACCTCGGGAAGACGGTCCGCGACTCCAAGCCCTGGTGGCCAGCATCGACCGTTCCCCCGCCCGCATTGTGGATTTTTTGGTGAGTCTCAATCGCCAACTGTGCCAGGCCGTTGGTTATGTCATTCGCCTGGAACCGGGGGTACAAAGTTGCGAACAAACCCTGACCCTGGGCACCGGTTCGTGCCGGGATAGCGCTTGGTTGTTGGTGCAATTGCTGCGTCATTTAGGTCTGGCCGCCCGTTTTGTCTCGGGCTACTTGATCCAACTCACCGCCGATCAAAAATCCCTCGATGGTCCCTCCGGTCCTAGCCAGGATTTCACCGATCTCCATGCCTGGACCGAAGTCTATGTTCCGGGTGCCGGCTGGATTGGCCTGGATCCCACCTCGGGCTTGTTCGCCGGAGAAGGCCATATTCCCCTGGCCTGCGCCCCGGATTACGAGTCAGCGGCGGCGGTGACGGGGGCGACTGACGTTTGCGAAAGCGAATTTAGCTACCACAACCGCGTCACCCGCATCTTTGAAGATCCCCGCGTCACCTTGCCCTACAGCGAGCAACAATGGGCGGCGGCCATGGCCTTGGGACAGGCGGTGGATGAAGAACTCCAGGCCGGGGATGTGCGCTTGACCCAAGGGGGAGAGCCGACCTTTGTTTCCATCGACGACATGGATTCCCCCCAATGGAACACCGATGCCCTAGGTAGCCATAAGCGCCAATTAGCCGGGGACTTGTTGCGACGGTTGCGGGATGAATTTGCTCCCGGCGGGCTTCTAACCTACAGCCAGGGCAAGTGGTACCCCGGCGAACCCCTGCCTCGTTGGGCTTTGACTTGTCATTGGCGTCAGGACGGCGCTCCGATTTGGCAAGATCCCCGCCTACTGGCCCACGATCAAGTGGATTATCACCAGGGCGTCGCTGAAGCCCACCGCTATGCCGCCGCGTTAGCCCAGCGTCTGGGCGTGGACGATGCCCAGTTAGTGGCCGGTTACGAAGACACCCTGTATTACCTGTGGAAGGAAGGCTCCACCCCCATCAACTTGGATCCGGCCACCACACGCTTGGACGATCCGGCGGAGCGGCAGCGTCTGGCTGAATTGTTACAACGGGGCTTGGCCAGTATCACCGGTTACGCTTTACCGCTGCGCTGGCAGGCCAAGGGCGATCACGGCCACTGGCAGAGTGGGAGCTGGACGTTCCGCCGTGGATCGATGTACCTGCTTCCTGGGGATTCCCCCATGGGCTACCGACTGCCCTTGGACGCCCTACCCTGGCTGGCCCCGGAGCAGCGGGAAATCCACCACGAACGCTCGCTGTTTGAAACCCCCTCCCCCTTTGGCGATTTGGCGGGAGAAGTGGCCCGTCGCTACGGCCAGTGGACCGCTGAAGCCGGTCGTCCGGATTTCCAGCCCCAGTATTTTTCTCAGCCCCACGACATTCCCCATACCGCCCTGTGTGTGGAACCCCGTGAGGGTCGGCTGCGGGTGTTTTTACCGCCCGTGCCCAGCGCAGAAGCCTGGCTGGATCTCATCACCAGTTTGGAAGCAACCAGTGCCGAACTGAATCTGCCGATCCAAATTGAAGGCTATCCGCCGCCCCGGGATCCCCGTCTTCAGCAGTTGCAAGTCACCCCCGATCCTGGGGTGATTGAAGTTAACGTCCAGCCGACCCGCCAGTGGAACGAGTTAGTCCGCTTAACGGAAACCCTCTACGAAGCGGCCCGGCTATCTCGCCTCGGCACGGAGAAGTTCATGCTGGACGGTCGCCACACCGGCACCGGCGGCGGTAATCACATTACCCTGGGCGCGGCCAATCCGGCGGATAGTCCGTTCCTGCGGCGACCCGAGTTGCTGGGTAGCCTCGTGACCTACTGGCAACACCATCCCAGTCTGTCCTACCTGTTCTCTGGGTTATTTATTGGCCCCACCAGCCAAGCGCCCCGTATTGATGAAGCCCGCAACGAGGCCCTCTACGAGTTGGAGATCGCCCTGGCCCGTCTCCCCGACGGCGAGGTTCCGGCCCCCTGGCTGGTGGATCGCCTGTTGCGCCACTTGTTGACCGATCTGACCGGCAATACCCACCGAGCGGAATTTTGTATCGACAAGCTGTATTCCCCCGACAGCGCCACTGGCCGCTTGGGCTTGCTGGAAATGCGGGCCTACGAAATGCCGCCCCACGCCCGCATGAGTTTGATGCAGAGCTTGTTGCTACGGGCGCTGGTGGCCCGCTTCTGGAAAACGCCCTACCGCCAGCCCTTGGTGCGCTGGGGCACCGCTATTCATGATCGCTGGATGTTGCCCCATTACCTGTGGGCTGATTTGCAAGACGTAGTGTGTGAGTTGCGGGCCGCCGGTTATGCCTTTGAACTGGAGTGGTTCGCTCCTTTCTTGGAATTCCGCTTCCCCCGCTACGGAACGGTGCAATACGGCGATGTCTCCCTGGAACTACGGTTAGCGGTGGAGCCGTGGCACGTTTTGGGAGAAGAAGTCACCGGTCAGGGCACCGCCCGCTACGTGGACTCGTCGGTGGAACGGGTACAAGTGAAAGTGAACGGACTCACTCCCAGTCGCTACGCCGTCACCGGCAACGGTCGCCGCCTTCCCCTCCATCCCACCGGTCGCCACGGCGAGTACGTTGCCGGGGTCCGTTACCGGGCTTGGCAACCCCCATCCGCCCTCCATCCCACCATCGGGGTACACGCCCCCCTGGTCTTCGATGTGGTGGACTTATGGCAGAATCGCGCCCTCGGCGGTTGCACCTACCATGTTTCTCATCCCGGTGGGCGTAGCTACGACACTTTCCCGGTCAACAGTAATGAAGCGGAAGCCCGTCGATTAGCTCGGTTCTGGCCCTACGGCCATCATCCCGGGCCGGTGACGGTTCCGGCTGAGGAACCCAGCGACGAATACCCCTACACCCTGGATCTCCGCCGTGGGCGGTCCTGTTAGCCCACCTTGGGATGAGTTGTGGGAGCGTCCTGATCGACTCCGTGGTCCCTGGCGCTACCTCTATCCCGCCCTACAGGATTTAGGGCCAGAGGAACTACAAACCCGCGCCAGTGAGCTGGCCCATTGGCTGCGGGAACACGGCGTCACCTATCAAGTGTACGGCGATCCCACCCCCCGCCCCTGGGGGTTGGATTTGTTGCCTTTGCCCTTGGACAGCCGGGAATGGGCGACGGTGGAAGCCGGTTTGATCCAACGGGCCGAGTTACTGTCCCGCTTGTTGGCCGATCTGTACGGACGACGTACCGTGCTGCGGCGCGGGTTACTACCGGCAGAAGCCCTGTTTGTCGATCCGGCGTTCCTGCGTCCCTGTCACGGATTGGCCCCCAGTTTGCCTCTGTACGGCGCCGATCTCGTGCGCCGCCCCGATGGCCGTTTACAGGTGGTGGCGGATCGCACCCAAGTCCCTAGCGGCATGGGGTATACCCTGGAGAATCGGCTGGCCCTGTCCCGACTGCTCCCCAGTCTGCACCGGGAAGCCCGGGTCCATCCCCTTAACCCGTTTTTCCGCACCCTACGGGATTCCCTGGCCGCCCTGGCCCCGGAACAACGGGACGATCCGCAAGTCGTGGTCCTCACCCCCGGTCCCGAGCACGAAACATTTTTTGAACAGGCTTTTCTGGCCGATCAACTGGGCTGGGTCTTGGCCCAAGGCTCCGATCTGACGGTACGGGACGGGCGGCTGTGGCGAAAGACCCTGGACGGTTTGCGTAGCGTGGATGTGGTCCTGCGCCGGGTCGACGATGCCTGGTGCGACCCGTTGGAACTGCGGGGCGATTCTCTGCTAGGAGTGCCGGGACTGCTGCAAGCGGTGCGTCAAGGCACCGTGGCCGTGGCCAACCCCCTGGGCAGTGCCTTACTAGAAAGCCCAGCCCTCTTGCCCTTCCTGCCTGGGCTCTGCCGACAGTTATTGGGGGAAGAATTACGTTTGCCCCAAACCCCCGCCTGGTGGTGTGGCCTACCGTCCCACCGCAGTCAGGTGTTGGAGCGACTCCCGGAATTAGTGGTAGACAGTCTGTACCGGGAACCGGGCTTTCCCGTCACCCCAGCCCAATTGGACCAGGACGCCTACGCGACGTT
>CAWUNB010000011.1:0-16921 GCA_963923745.1 uncultured Thiotrichales bacterium | reverse complement strand
TTACAAGTGCGCTCATTCTCATTTGAACCATATCCTGACCAAGAAAAGCTCGAAGCGGAAGCGTCATCTGCGCCCCACGGCGATGATCAGCGACTCCGATGTACGGGCCATTCGGCAGATGATGCCCTATACCGTCTAAAGGAGGATTGATCCATGCCCCGAGTTAAGCGCGGTGTTACCGCCCACGCCCGGCACAAAAAAGTATTAGAGCTGGCTTCTGGTTACCGAGGCCGCCGTAAGAATGTTTACCGCGTTGCCATTCAAGCGGTCACGAAGGCCGGCCAATACGCCTATCGGGATCGGCGGCAGAAGAAGCGTCAATTCCGTGCCCTGTGGATTGCCCGTATCAATGCGGCTGCCCGGGAGTGTGGTTTGTCCTACAGTCGGTTTATGGATGGCCTAAAGAAGGCTGCCATCGAAATCGACCGTAAGGTATTGGCGGATTTAGCGGTATTCGACAAGCCTGCCTTTGCCGCCCTGGCAGATCGGGCTAGAGCCTAACGAAGCCCGACCAGGGGATAGCTGGTCAGCCGTACTTCCGGGGGAAAGGCCATTGGCCTTTCCCCTTCCTGTTTCTGAACCCCGGAATTTTCGCTATGCAGGATCTCCCGGACCTTCTCCATCAGGCCAGCCAGGCCATCACTGGAGCAGCGGATCTCAACGCATTGGACCAATTGCGCGTCCAGTTACTGGGCAAAAAGGGCGTACTTACAGAGCAGCTCAAATCCCTCGGTAGTCTGCCTCCGGGGGAACGACCGGCAGCGGGGGCAGCAATTAATCAGGTGAAACAAGCCCTGCAAGAGGCACTAGAAGCCCGGCGAGTAGTATTACAGGCAGCTCAACAAGCGGCTCGACTAGCGGCTGAGAGAGTGGATGTCACTCTACCTGGCCGAGGGCAAGGCACAGGGGGGCTCCATCCCGTCACCCAAACCCGGGAACGTATCGCTGCCTTGTTTGCTCAGGTGGGCTATCAAGTCGTGGAAGGACCGGAAGTCGAGGACGATTACCACAATTTTGAGGCTCTTAACGTACCTCCTTCCCATCCCGCTCGGGCGATGCACGATACGTTTTACTTCGATGCCCGTACCCTGCTACGGACCCATACCTCTCCGGTACAAATCCGTACCATGGAGGCCCGTCAACCTCCCCTGCGTATCATTGCGCCGGGTAGGGTCTATCGGCGAGATTCCGATCTCACCCATACCCCGATGTTTCACCAAGTAGAGGGATTATTGGTGGATGAACAGGTTTCTTTTGCCGACCTGAAGGGGACACTCAACGATTTTCTCCAGGGTTTTTTCCAACAAGAACTTGCTGTGCGGTTTCGTCCCTCTTATTTTCCCTTCACCGAACCATCCGCTGAAGTGGACATTCAGTGTGTGATCTGCGGAGGTAAAGGTTGTCGGGTGTGTAAACACACTGGCTGGCTAGAGGTACTGGGTTGCGGCATGGTTCACCCCAAGGTGTTTGACCACGTGGGGATAGACAACGAGCGCTACACCGGTTTTGCCTTTGGCATGGGGGTAGAGCGACTGGCTATGCTGCGGTATGGCGTCAACGACCTGCGGCTATTCTTCGAAAACGATCTGCGTTTTCTCCGACAATTTGCCTGACGGAGCCTGGGGAGGGATAGGGCATGAAAGTGAGTGAACAGTGGCTGCGGGATTGGGTCAATCCACCAGTGGATCGGGCCACCCTGGTGGCTCAATTCACGATGGCCGGCTTGGAAGTGGACAGCGCTGAACCGGTAGCCGCTGCATTCCAGGGGGTAGTGGTGGCGGAAGTGCTGACGGTAGCTCCTCACCCTGATGCCGATCGGCTTCGAGTCTGTCGGGTGGTGGTAGGGGAGGGGGAGCCCCTACAAATTGTCTGTGGTGCTCCTAACGTCCGGGCTGGAATGCGTGCTCCCTGTGCCTGTATTGGAGCCACTTTGCCGGAAGGATTACGTATCAAGCGCTCCAAGTTGCGGGGAGTGGAATCCCAGGGAATGTTATGTTCCGCCAATGAATTGGGCATTGGCAGTGGTGCCAGTGGGTTGTTGGAGTTGCCTGCTGATGCTCCTGTTGGCGTGGATCTGCGGAACTACTTACAACTAGATGACGCTATTCTTGAGGTGGATCTCACCCCCAATCGGGGTGATTGTTTATCAGTAGCTGGCCTAGCTCGAGAAATGGGGGTGTTCAACCAACTCCCGGTGGTTGGCCCGGTTATTAACCCGATTCCTCCTGCTTTGACTGATACTTTTCCCGTCACAGTACAGGAACCTGTTGCTTGTCCCCGTTATGCTGGTCGGGTAATCCGCAATCTGGATCGCCGCCGTCCCACTCCCCTGTGGATGCAGGAACGGTTGCGACGCAGTGGATTGCGGAGCTTGGGCCCGTTGGTGGATGTCACCAATTATGTGCTGCTGGAATTGGGCCAGCCCATGCACGCCTTTGATTTGACTCGACTCGCCGGAGGTATTGTGGTGCGGCAGGCCACTCCGGGGGAGTCCCTCACCCTACTGGATGGCACAGCCTTAACCCTAGATGGGGATACCTTGGTAATCGCTGATGAGCAGCGGGTGGTGGCCTTAGCAGGAATCATGGGAGGGGCTGATAGCGCTATTGGGGACGATAGCCAAGATGTTTTCTTGGAAAGTGCCTTCTTTGCCCCAGAGGCCATCGTTGGTCGACCCCGTCGTTACGGCTTGCAAACCGATTCCTCCTACCGTTTCGAGCGGGGCGTAGATCCGAGCCTACAGGTAACAGCCTTAGAACGGGCAACCCAGTTATTATTGGAGATAACTGGTGGCCAAGCCGGGCCAGTAGTGACAGTACAGGATGTCCAACACCTACCCCAACCAGCGGTCATTAGACTGCGGCCAGCGCGGATTCGGCGCTTATTAGGAATGGATCTGGATAGCAGTAGTGTTGAGGACATTCTGGGGCGGTTGAATATGGCAGTGGTGGCTGAGGGTGAGGGCTGGCAAGTTACTCCCCCTAGTAGTCGTTTTGATGTTCGCATTGAAGCGGATCTCATCGAAGAACTAGCCCGAGTCTATGGTTATCACCGTTTACCCCAAACTCGCCCGTTGTTGGCTCCCGCCATGGATGCCCCGCCCCTCACCATTCCCCAGCAAGCCGCCCAGGTTCTGGTGGCCCGGGGCTATCAAGAGGTCATTACCTACAGCTTTGTAGATGGAGTTCGCCAGGGATTGTTGGATCCCCAACATCCTCCCCTGGCATTAGCCAACCCCTTGTCCGCTGAGCTGGCGGTAATGCGCACCCAGTTGTGGCCTGGTTTGATTCAAGCGGTGAGTCATAATCTTAATCGCCAACAAAACCGTATTCGGTTTTTTGAAATAGGGCGCACCTTTGTTCCAACTCTCCAAGGATTAGACCAGGCTATGGGAGTAGCAGGCATCGCCCTGGGCAGTGAACTACCAGAGCAGTGGGGCGCTTCCCGTCGCGGAGTCGATTTCTTTGACGTGAAGGGGGATGTGCAAGCGCTGTTAGTGACAGTGCTAGGGAGAACGGCGGCAGAGATATCCTTTATCGCAGCAGAGCACCCCGCCTTGCACCCTGGCCAATCGGCCCAACTGTGGCGAGCAGGGCATCCTGTAGGATGGCTGGGAATGCTCCATCCTGGGCTGGAAGAACAATTGGCCCTTGGAGCACCGGCTATATTGTTTGAGATTGATTTTGCTGCCCTGGGCACAGGAACCCTGCCCGCTTTTCAAGCCATCTCCCGTTTTCCAGCCCTTCGGCGGGACATTGCCGTCCAAGTGGACCACGGCCTATCAGCTCAGGCCTTGTTGGATTGTGTCCGACAGGCAGCGGGAGCACCGTTGCAGGAGCTGGTGCTCTTTGATGTCTATGAAAGAAAAGACCTTGATCCAGGGCGAAAAAGCGTTGCGATGGGGTTGACTCTACAGGATCCCACTCGCACCCTTACCGACGATGAGGTAGAGACTGTTATGGCCAAAGTGGTAGCCCAGTTGAAAGCTGAATTAGGGGCGACTTTGCGGGACGCTTGAATTGATAGAGGGAACCATCCCCGAGTTTCAGGGGAATAAGGTACATCCCTCAATCTACCGGCAGGTTCCATTTAGAGAAAGGGACTACTATGAGCGTAGCGTTAACGAAAGCAGATATGGCAGAAAAACTGTTTGAAGGATTTGGTTTCAGTAAACGGGAAGCCAAAGATATTGTAGAAACGTTTTTTGAAGAAATTCGCTTGGCTCTCGAGCAGGGTCAACAGGTAAAGCTATCTGGTTTTGGTAATTTTGATCTGCGGGATAAGGGTCAGCGTCCTGGACGTAATCCCAAAACCGGGGAAGAGATTCCCATTAGTCCTCGACGGGTAGTTACGTTTCGCCCAGGGCAAAAACTTAAAGCCCGGGTTGAGGCCTATGTGGAAAGTAAGAACTAGCTATTTTTTAGCGATTATTCGCCAAATCTTTTGAGGTGTGCGCCATGACCCAAGATGACATGAAAAAAGCCGCTGCCAAAGCCGCCCTTGAACATATTCCAGAGGGTTGCATCGTTGGGGTAGGCACTGGTTCTACCGCCAATCATTTTATTAACTATTTGGCCGGTATTAAACACCGCATCGAAGGGGCTGTTGCTTCCTCAGTAGCTACGGCAGATCGGTTGAAGAAAGCCGGTATCGAGGTACTCGAGCTTAATAGCGTCAATGAATTGCCTGTTTATGTGGATGGCGCTGATGAGAGCAATCGCTATCTCCATTTAATTAAAGGCGGTGGTGGCGCCCTAACTCGGGAAAAAATCGTAGCGGCAGTGGCAAAACGTTTTATTTGTATTGCAGATAATGCCAAATTAGTGGATGTTTTAGGTACGTTCCCTTTACCAGTGGAAGTCGTCCCTATGGCCCGTAGCTATGTCGCTCGGGCTATTCGTAGCTTAGGAGGAGAGCCGGTTTATCGTACTGGTTTTGTTACTGACAATGGTAATGTGATTCTTGATGTGCACGGTTTATCTATTATGGAACCGGTAAAATTAGAAACTGAGCTGAACCAGATTGTTGGGGTAGTGACTAACGGTTTATTTGCTCGTCGACCAGCAGATGTATTGATTTTAGGTGGACCAGACGGTGTGCGTACTATAACTTGATTCGAGTTACTACTACGAAACTAGGATAAAACTTTTACCAAGGGAGCAAACTATTCCAAGCGAAAGAAATTAACCTCTAACCAGTGGATTTATTTCCAACTAGACCAGCGTACGGCAGTGCGGAGAAGCGAGCCACCACGGCGAGCGACTAAGCATCAAGGGCGGACTCCAGCTAAAATCTATGGCGCTTGTCTACCCCGGAGAGTTATTACATGGCTTACCAAAAAATCGTAGTACCCCCTGATGGGGAAGTTATTTCTGTTAACTCTGATCACTCCCTGAATGTTCCACCACGGCCCATTGTGCCCTTCATTGAAGGGGATGGTATTGGAGTCGACGTCACGCCGGTGATGCGGCGGGTACTGGATGCGGCGGTGGCTAAAGCCTACCAGGGGCAGCGCTCCATCGCCTGGATGGAAGTTTACGCTGGAGAGAAGGCAACCCGAGTCTATGGCGAAGGCGTCTGGCTACCTGAGGAGACACTGCAGGCGGTGCGGGATTTTGTGGTGTCTATTAAGGGACCCTTGACGACTCCAGTGGGGGGGGGAATTCGTTCCCTTAACGTCACTTTGCGTCAGGAACTGGACCTTTACGTTTGCTTGCGACCGGTTCGCTACTATTCAGGTACCCCAAGTCCGTTGCGGGAACCTGAAAAGACCGACATGGTCATCTTCCGGGAGAATGCCGAGGATATCTACGCCGGCATCGAATGGGCGATGGGCAGCGACGGGGTTAACAAAGTTATCCAATTCCTGCAACAGGAAATGGGGGTCAAGAAGATCCGTTTCCCTGCTTCGTCAGCCATTGGCATCAAACCCGTTTCTCGGGAAGGAACTCAACGACTGGTGCGCAAAGCCATTCAGTACGCCATCGATAATGATCGCTCCTCTGTGACCCTGGTCCACAAGGGCAATATCATGAAGTTCACCGAGGGAGGATTCCGGGATTGGGGCTACGAATTAGCTCGTCAAGAATTTGGAGCTGAACCAATAGAGGCAGGCCCCTGGTTACGCATGACCAACCCGCGTACCGGTAAAGAAATCATCATCAAAGATGTTATTGCTGATGCTTTCCTACAACAGATTTTGCTACGCCCAGCTGATTATAGTGTGATTGCCACCCTCAATCTAAATGGTGACTACGTTTCTGATGCTCTGGCTGCCCAAGTAGGTGGAATCGGTATAGCCCCAGGGGCCAATCTATCCGATACGGTAGCCATGTTTGAGGCTACCCACGGCACTGCTCCTAAGTATGCTGGCAAGGATCAGGTTAACCCAGGTTCTATCATCCTATCTGGGGAAATGATGCTACGTCACTTGGGTTGGACCGAAGCGGCGGATCTGGTGGTCAAGGGTATGAGTGAAGCCATTTTGGCTAAAACTGTTACCTATGACTTGGAGCGGCTGATGACTGGAGCGACTTTGGTGAGTTGCTCTGGCTTTGGCGAAGCTATCATCGCCAGTATGTAGTTTGCAGATAGTACCCGGCGGGGCTGGATTCTACCGGCGTTCGTCGGGTATGCTTGACAAATATAGTCAACTAATTTGAGTACGGGTTTAGCCCTATGGCGGATCACCAACATATTCCCCAACACGACGATGGGCTGGCCATCCATGAGGCAAAACCCAAGCTGAATCGCCCGCCTTTATACAAGGTTGTATTGCTAAATGATGACTATACTCCCATGGATTTTGTGGTGGAGATACTGGAACAGTTTTTTGCCATGAATCAGGAACAAGCAATACAAATTATGTTAGAGGTCCACACTCGAGGCCGGGGCGTGTGTGGAATATTTACTTACGATGTAGCAGAAACGAAGGCATTCTTGGTGAATGAATTCGCCCGCCAACACCAACATCCCCTTCAATGTACTCTGGAGCCGGTCTAACTTATTGTCAGCATCTTTGAGGTCTCGCCAACATGTTAAATAAAGAACTCGAATACACCCTCAATCAGGCCTTCCGGGATGCTCGGGAGAAGATGCACGAGTTCATGACGGTGGAACATCTATTACTGGCATTGTTAGATAATCCAGCAGCCGCTCGGGTGTTACACGCTTGTGGGGCCAATATTAACGATTTGCGCCAAGAGCTAATGGCTTTCCTTGATCAAACCATGCCATTACTCCATCGCGGAGATGGTCGGGAAATACAACCTACTTTGGGATTTCAACGAGTATTACAGCGGGCTGTATTTCATGTGCAGTCCTCCGGTAAACGGGAAGTGACCGGTGCTAATGTGTTAGTCGCTATTTTTAATGAAAAAGATTCTCAGGCTATTTATTTCCTTAATAAACAGCATATTAGTCGCTTAGATGTGCTCAATTTTGTATCCCATGGTATTTCCAAAGTAAATGGTAACGATGAAGGTGAGTTTGCCCCTTCCAGCAATGAAGAAGAGACCACTGAAGCACCAGCTAAAACGCCTTTAGAAAATTATGCTGTCAACTTAAATCAATTGGCGCTACAAGGAAAAATAGATCCTTTGATCGGTCGCCGTAGTGAAATAGAACGAACCATCCAAATTCTTTGTCGGCGGCGAAAAAATAATCCTTTATTTGTTGGAGAGGCAGGAGTTGGCAAAACAGCCATTGCAGAAGGGCTGGCCAAAATGATTGTTGAAAATGAAGTGCCTGAGGTGTTAGCTCGCAGTACTATCTATGCTCTGGATTTAGGGGCATTATTGGCTGGGACAAAATACCGTGGTGATTTTGAAAAGCGCCTCAAGGCAGTACTATCTCAACTCCATCGAGAGGATGGGGCTATTTTATTTATTGATGAAATTCACACCATTATTGGGGCTGGATCGGCTTCCGGTGGCGTGATGGATGCCTCTAATTTAATTAAACCAGTACTCGCTTCTGGTGATCTGAAGTGTATTGGATCCACTACTTACCAGGAATATCGCGGTATTTTTGAAAAGGATCGGGCCCTAGCTCGCCGTTTCCAAAAAATCGATGTGGGAGAACCCACTGTCGAAGAAACGATACGTATTCTAGAGGGTCTCAAAAGTCGCTTTGAGCGCCACCACGGAGTACGTTATTCCCGTAACGCACTGAAAGTTGCGGCAGAATTGTCTGCTCGTTACATCAATGATCGCTATTTACCGGATAAAGCCATTGATGTGATCGATGAAGCCGGTGCTAGTCAGCAGCTATTACCCACTTCTCGCCGTAAGAAGGTAATTAATCATCAAGAGATAGAAAATATCGTAGCCAAAATAGCCCGTATTCCACCGAAGACTGTTTCCAGCGATGATTTGCAGCATCTACGTACGCTAGATCAGGATCTAAAACGGGTTATTTTTGGTCAAAATCGAGCTATTGATACTTTGGTAGCAGCTATTAAACTATCCCGCTCTGGTTTAGCTAGTCCGCAAAAACCCATTGGCAGTTTTCTCTTTGCCGGTCCCACTGGTGTAGGGAAAACAGAAGTAACTCGGCAATTAGCTCTAATTATGGGAATCGAATTAATCCGTTTTGATATGTCAGAATATATGGAGCGACATACTGTTTCTCGGTTAATTGGTGCTCCGCCGGGATATGTGGGTTTTGATCAAGGTGGATTGTTGACTGATGCTATTACTAAACATCCCTATGCGGTATTACTATTGGATGAAATAGAGAAAGCCCACCCTGACGTTTTTAATTTATTGTTGCAAGTTATGGATCATGGAACCTTGACTGACAATAATGGCCGCAAAGCAGATTTTCGCAACGTAATTGTAGTAATGACCACGAATGCCGGTGCTGAGCAAATAAATCGGCCCTCCATGGGTTTTACTCAGCAAGATCACACTCCAGATAGTGTAGAAGTTATTCGTCGTACCTTTAGCCCTGAATTCCGTAATCGGTTAGATGCCACTATTCAATTTAGCCCCTTGGATAACACCACCATTGGTCATGTGGTCGATAAATTTATAATGGAATTGGAAGGACAGTTACAAGGGCGAGGGGTGACTATTGAGGTCAGTGAGGCAGCTCGTTACTGGCTGGCACAACGGGGCTATGAACCTACCATGGGAGCCCGTCCTATGGCACGCCTGATTCAAGAGCAGATAAAGCGCCCTCTGGCAGAGGAGTTATTGTTTGGTCCCCTGACCCAAGGTGGCCATATCCGGATAGAGGAAGTGGACGGGAAGCTGACATTTCAATTTGCTGGAAAAACAATTGCCGAGCCAGTAACACTTCACTAACCCATATCTCCCCACAGCGCTTGTAACGCTGCCAATGCCGCTAGGGGGGCCGTTTCGGTACGTAAGACTCGGGGACCGAGTCGCAAGCCACGGAATCCGGCACAGCGGGCACTGTCCCGTTCTTGGGGAGCCAATCCCCCTTCTGGGCCTACCAAAAGGGTAATGGGTTCTGCCGAGGGGGTGAGGTCCTTAAGGGCAGTGCCTTCTCGGGGATCCAATAACAGCCCTATCCCTGGGGCAGGGGTATCGAGGAATCGGGCTAGGGTTTGTAAAGGGTGTAATAGCGGTAATCGGTTACGGCCACATTGTTCGCAGGCACCACTAACGATTCCCTGCCAGTGGGCCATTCGTCGCTCTAGACGGTCCCCTTGGATATTTACTACGCTGCGCTCTGTTATTAGCGGATAGAAACTGGCGACCCCTAATTCCGTTGCTTTTTGTAAAGCAAAATCCATTCGCTCTCCCCGAGATAACCCTAATGCTAAATGAACAATCAGAGGGGATTCTCGTTCTTCTTCCTGCCTTATTCCTAATTGCAGTTGGTAATGACTGCGATTATCTCGTATTAATTGCGCGGGATAATATCCCCCTTGGCCGTTAAATACTACTAACCCTTCATCGGGTTCCAGTCGTAGTACTCGAGTTAAATAATGTAAGCGATCTTCAGGAAGAACAACAGTCGCCCCTGATTCCAGATCAGCCGCTAGATAAAGTCGAGGGGAACGCATTGTTATTTTCCTTCAAAAAATCATAGAACGGTTGCCATTGATTGTTCCAATATATTTCCAATGGTTGATATTGTTCTTTATAGCGCATTTTACGACATTGACTAATCCAATAACCTAGATACAAATAAGGTAGCCCTCGCCGTTGACATTCGGCCACGCTCCATAAAATGCCGTAAACACCCAGACTGCGGGTTGGTAACGTTGGATCGAAGAAAGTATAAACGGCAGATAGGCCATGGGTTAAGTGATCAATAACGGCTACCCCTAATAAATTCTGTCCCTCCCGAAATTCATAAAATCCCGTATCCACCAGTGGATTAGTGAGAAATTGCAAATAATCCGCCACAGTCGGGTTGGGTATGTCCCCTCCTGGATGACGAGCGGCCAGATAGCGACAATACAACTGGAACTGCTGTTCTTGTAATTCAGCTGGAGTGAAATGTACCGTGACTGATCGATTAGTAGCTAATGTTCGGCGTTGAGAGCGTCGAGGAACAAACTGGTCTACGGGGATACGTACAGGAATGCAAGCCTGACAGAATGGACAATAGGGACGATAAATTAAATTACCACTGCGACGAAAACCATTGGCCACTAATTCGCTGTACAACACCACATCCAATGAAACTCGGGGATCTGCCAGCAGGTTAATAGACTCCTGACCCGGCAAGTAACTGCAATTTTGGGGAGGGGTGATAAAGAGGGGTAAACGCCGTAAGTCCATGACAATTAAAAATAATTGTTAGCAAGCCGCCAAGGGGTCGGAGGGCTGGGTAGGTTAGCCAGGTCGCTGATTTGCTCAACAAAGCGGCTGCGGGGGATGGTTTCTGCCCCTAAGCTGGCCAAGTGGGGAGAGTGAACTTGGCAATCAATTAATCCAAACTCCCAACGTTGTAACTGTCTCACTAAATGAACCAAAGCGACTTTAGATGCGTCAGTCGCCAGAGAAAACATGGATTCACCAAAAAACACTTGACCCAGGGCAACGCCATACAGTCCCCCCACTAGGGTTTCTCCTTGCCAAGTTTCCACTGAGTGAGCTAGTCCTTGTTCATGAAGCTGGTTGTAAGCAGTTATAACCGCTGGTGTGATCCAGGTACCTGCAACACCATTTCGCGGAGCAGCACACGCTGCTACAACCTGAGGGAATGCTTCATCTAGGGTTACCTGCAATTGCCCTCGACGCAGGGTTTGCCCCAAGCTACGGGAGATCTTCAGTCGATCGGGAAACAGCACCGAGCGGGGATCAGGACTCCACCATAAAACAGGCTGGCCGGGGTTATACCAGGGGAAGATACCCTGCTGATAAGCCATAACTAGCCGTTTTGTGGTGAGTTTGCCCCCTGCTGCTAGCAAACCATTGGGATCCTGGAGGGCCCATTCCAGTGGAGGGAAGGGGCTATCATCGTCTCCCGTTAGCCAATATAGGCTGGTCATTTCTGCGTTCGAACCCACTCAAAACCAGATACGCGCAGTTTGGTAGAACAAAAAGCTAGCCAGCCAGGCTAATACCAGCGACCAACCCAACGCAAGTAGGGTAAAGGAAACGCTGCGGGATTCTTGACGTAAGGTTGCTACAGTGGACAGGCAAGGAACATAGAGCAGGGTAAATATCATAAAGCTTATCCCCTGTATTCCATCGATATGACTGGCGACAGCGCTTCCCAGCGCTGCTTCTCCTTGAACGCCGTAGATAACCGCAAGAGCACCTATCAATATCTCCTTGGCGACAAAGCCAAATAGCAAGGCAATTGCCAAAGATAGGTCAATACCAATGGGATCAAGAACAGGGGCAAATAAGTTACCCAATTGTCCGGCCCAGGTGGCCTCGCTGGCAGCAGGAACATCCGCTGGTAGGTGGGTAAGCAGCCACACCATAACTACCCCGAGTACAATGAAGCGAGCCGCTCGACTAAGGAAATGACTCACCTCTAACCAACCCCGTAACCACATCTGACGCAACGTAGGAAAACGGTAGGGAGGTAATTCCAGCGCTAATGGCTCTCGGCTAGGAAAGACTTTCTGAAACAAAGTAGCAGTAAGAAGAGACGCGATAAAACCGATCAAGTAGAGGCAAAATAGCACCAAGGGGCCTTGCTGGGGGCTAAATAACACCGAAATGAGGAACACAAAAACTTGAAGTCGTGCTGAGCACAGAGAAAAAGGTACCACCAACATGGACAACAAGCGCAAAGCGCGGGAGCGCATCACCCGGGTTCCCATCAAAGCAGGGACGTTGCAACCAAAGCCCATTAACATCATGACGAAGCTACGGCCATCTAAACCAAGACGGGCCATTAACGCATCGGTGAGAAAGGCGGCCCGGGATAGGTAACCGCTGTCCTCCACCAACGCCATGAATAAGAAGAACACCGCAATAAGGGGTACAAAAGACACTACTGTCCCCACCCCTTGATAAATGCCTTCCAGTAGCAGCCCGCGCACGAAAGGAGAAGCATCTGCTAACCCAGGGATCAAAACGGCTTCTTTGAAAGAGTCCAACAGCCAGCGACTACCGTCTTGGAGGGGAACTCCTAAGGCGTAAATTCCTTGAAATAGGCCAAACATCGCTAAGAAAAACAATGGCAATCCCAACCAAGGATGGAGAGCGATATGGTCTATTTGATCCGTCAGAGTATCGGGAAGGCGGTGAGGAATATCGACGGTGGCGCGTAATATCTGCTCCATTTCCGTCTCGATTTGCCGTTCGCTACCAAACCGTCCCCGTAATTGTTCCAAGGGAAGGGGCTGACTATTAGCCAGCGAGTGGGTAACGGTTTCCTGCACATCACTGTAGCCTGTGCCGTACTTGGCAGAAAATAACACCACCGGCAATCCCAGGGATTGGGCCATGGCAGCTACATCAACTCGGATCCCCAATCCTCGTGCTTCATCCGCCATGTTCAGCAACAACACAGTGGGTAAACCAAGATGGCAAACTTGCAAAACTAAACTCAGTTGGCGCTCTACCTGGGTGGTGTTTAAGACAACGATAACCAGATCGAGGGGGTTGTTTTCCAAAAAGTGGCGAACGACTTGTTCGTCATCAGTAAAACCGTGGAGGTCGTAGATACCAGGGAGATCTATTAACTCCACTAGATCGCCCCCGAGCAACAGCTTGGCACCTAGTAGCTCCACGGTGACACCCGGCCAGTTACCTACTCGGGCACTGGCTCCGGTCATGCGATTAAATAGGGTAGATTTGCCAGTATTAGGCATCCCCAGCAGAGCAATGCGTTTTTTCATAGAAGGCTGATATCAATCCGATCTGCTTCAGTACGGCGCAACATGATGTCGGTGGTGCCAATACGGACTTGCAACGGACCACCGAGGGGAGCCTGTCTTACTACGGTGACAGAGCGACCAACTCGAAAACCCATGGCTGCTAGACGTAGGGCAAAATTTTCCTCAGCATGCAAGCTGCGCACTACTCCCTGGCAGCCTGGTGCTAGTTTGGCCAAGGACAGGAGTTGTAAATCTGTATCAGCAGTCATTAGCTTGACTCCTTGCCTCCCGTCCTCCCTCACAGCCGTTGCAAGTACTACAATCCCGCAGCGGTGTCCCTTGGATACGATCCAGGGCCTGACACAGACTGACGGCGCTACGGCGGCAAGCTACGAAGGGAAGCCCATTTTCTTTCGCAAGTTGCTTAAAATTGCGAGCAACGTTATGACCCACGAAGTCAGTGAACAGCACCATAAGTTGGGCTTTGCCCAGCAGTGCACCGCCCATCTTGCGTTGAGAAGCTGGGTTACGTCCCGCCACATGATAGGCGTTGTCGTAACCCCGTTCTTTCAGGACTTGCTCGATGTTACCTAATCGATCTGCCCCCACTAGAATGACCATGGTTTATTCCTCAGGGAGTCGTGGTTGGATGAGTTAATGATAAAGATTCTCATTTAGCAGATCAACCATAATACTCATGAGGCATTTATGATCACCCATTGGTTCGTTCCATCGCTAGTTTTTTTCTCGCTTGTTTCCTCAGTTGGTCCCGTGGAAGGAGCCAGCGCTGAGGAATCCCGCTGTCGCCAGTGGGCGTTGGAAGATGGTGTTCCAGGAAAACAGGTGCTGGATTACGTAAAAAAGTGTGCAGCTGAACTAGCGAAATCAACTGCCAGGGAGAGCGAGGCAGCGAGCAATTCCCAGCCGGCTAAAATACCCTCACCCATAGGGATCGGACAGGATTAATCATGCGTCTCTATCTTGCCATTGCCCTAGTCCTTGCCTTAGCAGTTACAGGCAGTTGGTGGACCACTCGTCCTGGCTCTGGACCTATTGCTACACCGTCCCAAACCTATCCCTGGCAAATAGAGCAATTGACTGATGGTTCTACCCGGGTTTTTGGGCTGACCCTGGGGGGGAGCAGCCTCTTGGATGCCCGTAAACCGTTGGGAAAAGAATCAGGATTACAGATTTTTGTTGCTCCTGATAAATCCCTTGCCCTAGAAGCTTATTTCGATCGAATAACTCTGGGAGGATTAACAGCTAAAGTAGTCCTAGGGTTGGCAATGGAACCGGAAATACTGGAAGAAATGGCAACTCGCAGCCCAAAACGTCAGGGAAGTCCTTCGGGAAGCTGGCGGCTAGATCTCGCAGAACAGGATGCTGTAGCTGCTAGTAGAGGAAAAATAATAACAATTAGCTATTTGCCTACAGTACAACTAGAGGCGAGTATCGTGGAAAAGTTATTTGGTCCACCTACCGAAAAAATCATTTCAGACGAAGATACCCAACATTGGCTTTATCCCCTTCGAGGGTTAGATATAACCCTGCATCGAACACAAAAGGGAGTATTTCAGTATGTCCATCCCGGACAGTTTTATCGATTACGATTACCGCTAACCACTTAATCTAGTTAGGAACTAATTTATCGCGCTGTGCTGGCCAGGTCTCCCTTCCGCTCCAACCAGTTTCGGCGATCAGCTGCCCTTCCTTTAGCCAATAACATATCGAGCAATTGGCTAGTTGTTTCCTCCCCATCCAGCGTTAGCTGCACCAAGCGGCGAGTGTCGGGAGCTAGTGTCGTTTCCCTTAATTGTAAAGGATTCATTTCTCCCAATCCCTTAAAACGCTGAACATTAATTTTTCCTTTCTTTTTCTCTGCGGCTATCCTTTCTAGAATACCTTGTTTTTCTCCTTCATCTAGGGCGTAGAACACTTCATTGCCCACATCAATGCGGTAGAGGGGAGGCATAGCAACATAAATATGACCAGCTACCACCAGCGGTCGAAAATGGCGCAAGAATAATGCACATAACAATGTTGCAATATGGGCACCATCAGAATCAGCATCAGCTAGAATACATACTTTGCCGTAACGTAAGCCAGCCAAATTATCCATTCCCGGATCAACTCCCACTGCTACAGCAATATCATGAACTTCTTGGGAGCCTAATACTTCACTCGCGGCTACCTCCCAAGTATTTAATATCTTTCCTCGCAGGGGCATAATTGCTTGGAATTCTCGGTCTCGAGCTTGTTTAGCTGAACCACCTGCAGAATCGCCTTCCACTAAAAATAATTCTGTCCGCCGAGGATCCTGATTAATACAATCTGCTAATTTGCCGGGTAGGGCAGGGCCTGCTGTGACTTTCTTTCGCAATACTTTACGACCTGCCCGTAATCGATGTTGGGCTTGATCAATGGCCAATTGAGCTAGTCGTTCTCCCTGCTCAATATGTTGATGTAACCACAAACTAAAAGCATCCCGTGCTACCCCTGCTACGAATGCAGCACACTCTCGGGAAGAAAGACGCTCTTTAGTTTGGCCAGTAAATTGGGGTTCTCGCAATTTGACGGATAATACAAAACTAACCCGTTCCCAAACATCTTCAGGGGATAATTTAATTCCTCTAGGCAATAAGTTACGAAATTCACAAAACTCCCGTAATCCTTCCAGTAGCCCTGTTCGTAGCCCATTAACATGGGTTCCACCTTGAACAGTAGGAATTAAATTGACATAGCTTTCTGCCAGTGTGACGGTAGCCGGTTCAGGATGCCAGACCACAGCCCATTCAGCAGCTTGTTCATTACCCTGAAAAGAGCCCACAAAGGGTTCTGTCGGTAAAATTTCCTGATCCCCCAATTCTTCCATCAAATAAGATGCTAAGCCTTGTTGATAACACCATTGGTGTTGCTCATTTTCTCCTTCATCTCGGAAACTAACGGTTAGTCCTCGGCATAGCACTGCCTTGGCTCGTAATAAATGGCGTAGTTTAGCAATGGCGAATTTAGGGAAATCAAAAAAACTTGGATCAGGCCAAAAACGGACAGTGGTACCTCGAACACGATGAGCCACCGTACCGATGATGGTTAAATCAGTCGCTTTATGGCCATCAGCAAAAGTCATCTGGTATTCTTTACCTCCCCGTCGCACCCGTACTTCTAAACGATTAGATAGTGCGTTAACAACTGATACTCCGACACCGTGGAGTCCTCCAGAAAATTGGTAAGCTTTATTAGAAAATTTTCCCCCAGCATGGAGCCGAGTAAGAATAACTTCTACTCCCGGCACGCCTTCTTCAGGGTGCAAATCAACTGGCATACCGCGACCATCATCAGCTACCGATAAAGAACCGTCTGCATGTGCTACCACCTCAATTCGGCTAGCGAAACCAGCCAAGGCTTCATCTACTGCGTTGTCGATTACTTCTTGGGCTAAATGGTTTGGGCGCTCAGTTTGGGTATACATTCCAGGGCGACGGCGCACCGGATCTAATCCAGACAGTACTTCAATAGCAGCAGCATTATAATTATCGCTATTCATACATCCGATCTACCGAATCTATTTGGATTATTTTCAATAATTAGAGATTAGCGCAATTGAGGACTAGTCCCTGTCTCTTATACACATCTCCGAGCCCACGAGACCAGAGAGGATCT
>CAWUNB010000010.1:0-17271 GCA_963923745.1 uncultured Thiotrichales bacterium | reverse complement strand
CCGGTAAGGGTGAAATGGTGCGGTAAGAGCGCACCGCGCTCCTGGCAACAGGGGTGGCAGGGTAAACCCCACTCGGAGCAAGGCCAAATAAGGGGACTAAGGTGTGGCCCGCACCGTTCCCGGGTAGGCTGCTTGAGGTGTCCGGTGACGGACATCCCAGATGAATGGTTGTCCAAGACAGAACCCGGCTTATCGGTTGACTTCCCCCGTTACGCTGGACTTGTTTTCTGTTGCCGTTCTTGTGAGGTTACTATGCGTGTTGCTGTCGCTAGCCAAAACTTTCGTGAAATTACTGGCCACGGTGGTCGAGCCAGACGTTTCCTCGTATACCAGGCCCAACCTGGTAATGAACCCTTGGAAGTAGAGCGGCTGGATCTGCCGAAAGAGATGGCGATGCACGAGTTTCAGGATAACGGTCCCCATCCGCTGGACCAGGTACAACTGCTTATCGTTGGTAGCGCCGGTGATGGATTCGTCCGCCGCCTCGGAGCGCGGGGCATCAAGGTAGCGATTACCGGGGAAATCGATCCGGTGAAGGCGGTACGGGATTATTTTGCTGGAACCTTGACGCCTCCTTTACCCCACCAGCAGCACGAGTGCCATTGTCATCATTGATAACTTGGCCTGGTTGGTAAAAGCCCCCTTGCTGATCCAGTGAGGGGTTAGACCGTAGGGGTAGACAACAAGGATCGGGCTTCATTGACTACAAAGGCTTTAAAAGTCGCTGCAACCTGAGACAACCGTTTACCCTGGCGGTGGACGATGTACCAATGACGCAAGATGGGAAAAGCTACTACGTTAAGAATTGCTAACCGACGGGTTTCTAATTCCAGTTCTAGGGTATGACGGGATACGATGCCCAGCCCCAATCCCGCTTGTACCGCTTGTTTAATCGCTTCATTACTACTCATCTCCATTCCGGCACCGATAGGTAATCCCTGTTCTTGGAGATAGCGCTCCATGGCCAACCGTGTTCCAGAACCGGCTTCCCGTATTAAGAAGCGCTCACCCCGCAATCGCTCTACTGGAATAGATGCTTCACCTGCCAGAGGATGATCCGCCGCTGCGATCATCACCAAGGGATTTTCCATGAAACTATGGGCTTCCAAATCCCGATCCGGTGGGGGTCGCCCCATAATAACCATATCCCGTTCGTTCTCTTCCAGGCAGTGTAACAGGCGTTCTCGATTAGTGACTTCCAGGCTGAAAGAAATACCCGGATAACGACAACAGAAACTAGCCAATAGCCGAGGAGCGAAATAATTAGCGGTACTAGCGACGGCAATAGTTAACCGTCCCCGTTTAATACCCCTCAGCTCCTCTAAGACTAACTCTGCTTCTGCCAACTGTTGCTCAATGATACGGGCATAGCGGCCTAATTCATTGCCTGCTGCAGTAAGGAAAATACGTTTGCCCAATTGTTCAAAGAGGGGTAAGCCCAATGCTTCTTCTAATTGCTTAATCTGCATGGAAACAGCAGGTTGAGACAAATGTAGCGCCTCCGCTGCTTTGGTATAGCTCATATGCCGGGCTACGGTTTCAAAGACTTTAAGCTGACGCAGGGTGACATTCATAGGCGCAGAAATATCTCAAGCTGCCACGGTTCCTGGAATAAATTCGTCCACTGGGGCAACACGGCGTAATTCGGTCAGAGCAGTTTGAGTAGCTGTCCGGTCACCAGTTTGTGCTGCCCGTTCTAGAGTGCGGGCAGCATCCCCCAATAATGGATAACCTAGTCCACCGGCAACTCCCTTTATCTGGTGAGCTAAACTAGCCACTTGGGGCAGATCATCTTGAGTCAGGGCCTGAGCCAGAGAGGCCAAGGTATCCGGCAGAGACTCCCGGAAACGAGCTACTAGACTAGCTAGGGCATTGTCACCCGAGACAGGGGAATGGGCATCGGTAGCGCTAGCAGCGGGGAGGTACTTGGCAACAGTTCGATACAGGGCTACCCAATCCACCGGTTTAGTAAGGAAGCCATCACAACCCGCTTGTTCTGCTTCCCGTTGGTGGGAGGCCATAGAGTGGGCGGTCAGGGCGATGATGGGAGTGGGATACAAAGCGTCCCGTAGTAGTCGAGTAGCCTCCAGCCCCCCCATAACTGGCATTTGCATATCCATGAGCACCAATTGAAATTCTCCTTCCATAGCACTGGATACTGCGGCTTCCCCGTTGCCTACTACTACGGTTTCAGCGCCAGTTTTAGCCAGATAGTGGGTGATTAAGGTCTGGTTGTAGGGATTATCCTCGGCCAATAGGATCCGTCCCTTGACTCGAGGCGGTGGCACCAACTCGGTTAGTGCGGGTTGTATTGGTTGTTCTAAAGTGGGGGCTGTGAAGTCCCACACCAGGGCATCCTTATCTATGGGGCCAGTAGCGAAAGTGGCCACAAACAGGCTCCCTGCCCCATAAATACTCCAAGCCCGCAATTCTCCTCCTAGTCGCTGAGTCAGTTTTTGGGCGATATACAACCCTAAACCGGTTCCTCCGTAGCGGCGAGTGACCGAAGCGTCGGCCTGGGTAAAGGGCTGAAATAGTCGCTCCAGTTGGGTGTCGTTTAAGCCAATGCCGTTATCTACCACGCTTACCATAATCAGCTCAGCCGCTACATCACAACTGACTAGTAACCGCACCGCCCCCTGGGCGGTGAACTTAATGGCATTACCCCCCAGGTTGATAAGCACCTGACGCAACCGGGTAGGATCCGAGAGGATAGTTTTAGGTAGGGGGGGAACCCAGTGTAGGGACAATTCCAAGTCCTTAGCTTTGGCCAAGGGGGTGAGAATAGTAAGGCAATCTTGGAAAGTGCGTTGGAGATCCATCTCAATCCGCTCCACTTCCAGCCGATCTGCCTCGATTTTTGACAAATCAAGAATGTCATTGATCAGGCTATGGAGATGACGAGCGTTATCCAGCACGGCATTCACAGTACTGGCATAACGTCCAGTATCGTTAACGGGTTCTAGTAGGGTTTCGGTGAAACCGATGATGGAAGTAAGGGGAGTGCGAATCTCATGACTCATGTTGGCCAAAAACTGACTCTTCAACCGGGTAGACTCCATCGCTTCATCCCGGGCTCGCTCCAATTCTTCGGCTTGATCGGCAACGGTGGTGACGTCCTGTACCAACACGACGTCCCCTTGGTGGGGCACTTTCACCGAGTAAATGTGGAAAGCTCGATTGATACCTTCCCGATCCCGCAGCCGACGGGGCTGGGGGGTATCTAGCTCCGGACTAAAGACGTGGAGATCTCCACAATCCGCCGCAAAACGAGACATGGTGGTATTGAACACCCGCCAACTATCGCCATCCTCCATCATCACCCCAACGCCAAGGGCTTCGGTAGCACTAAACAGCACGTCTAACTGTTTTGCTTGACCTTGGGCGTGGAGGCTACGCATCAGGGAGGCGACCCGCATAACAAAAATATTGATGGGATCGTCTTTCCATATAAGGTCGATAGCACCGGCGTTAAGGGCCTGTTCCGTCACTTCCTTGCGTTGGGAATGCATTACTACGGTGATTTCCCGGGTTCGGGGATCGGCCAACAGAGCCCGACATAGCTCATCGCCGTTGCCTTCCGGCATGAAATAATCCACTACTGCTAACTGGGGTTGAACTTGACTGGCTACTGCGACCGCCTCCCGTAGAGAATGGGCGATATGGACATCGTAGCCGTTGTCCTGTAACAGCGCTTGGTAACGGTGACAAATGGTAGGAGAGTCATCGACAAACAGGATTCGTCCCTTGGTGGGATCTGTTGCTTGGGATGGTGCCGCTACGGAAGTGCGTCCACTCGTGGGGGCGTTGACAAGGCGAGCCATTCGGTAAGGCATCAAGCTTAGTTCATCCTTGAGCTGGATGTCGTTGTTGGCTCGATAATTAGCCCAGCGGTACAACCGTTCGTCTGCTTGTTCTGCCAACAACAACACCGCCAGACTGTCCCAATGGGAATCATCGGCGATGCGCCCTAGCAACTCCGCTGTTTCTTCACCTCGGGTAGGCCAATCTAGAATCAAACCCTGATAAAAAGGGCCAGATGTGGTCAGCGTTTGTTGCAGGTATTCCCATAATAGCTCAGGGGCGGGACCGTCTATCCCCTCTAGCCCCGCTTGAGCGAGGGACTGACGGCATACCGCACGCAAAGTGGGAGAGGGTACAACGATTAGGATCTGAGGTCGCATAGAATGATTCAATCACAGTTTCCCCGGCGAGCAAGTAATGCCAATACCGGATGACGGGGGGCCAGGCGAGCAACCTGGGTTAAGTAGGATTGGGCCATAGGAACGAGTCCCCGTTGATGTAGCAATACCGCCACTAGGGCGGATGCTTCCACCAACACGCCATCTTCAGGACTAGATTCTTCCCGAGTCAGGGCTTCCGCAATTTCCAAAGCTTCGAAATCTTCACCACAATCCGCCAGTACCTGGGCTCGTCCCAGACGGGCAGGGCGGTGATTGGGGTAGTTAGCCAACACCTTGTTATAGGCGGCTAGTGCTTCCACCATGCGTTTTTGCTGATAGTGATCGTCCGCTTCCCGTAGCAAATCATCGGAGGAAATAGTTAGGGGGCGGGCAAACAGCTTTGCTGAAGAAATCGGCAGCGGTTTGGCAATTTCTATCCGAGGGGGAGTGGGAAGGGGATCAGTAGCTGGCCGAACCGGCGATGACATCGCAGACAAGGTACGCAACCCGGAGGACAGGCGTTCTGTTGGTGGTGTACCCCGGTGACTAAACACCACGGCACTACCTAGATCTTCCATGCGGAAGCGGCTTCCCCCCAGGTGCCATTCACTTTGGTCCAGGAATAGCCAGCCACCGGGTGCCAGCAAGCTCTCTAAGGTATCTAACGCTCGCTCAATAGTCGGACCGTCAAAGTAAATTAACAGGTTCTCGCAAAAAATTGCGTCATAGGGCGGGGTTAAAACGCTATAGACATCGGTTAGCAGATTTGCCTGGCGAAAATCCACTGCCCCGCTGATGGCTCGATCCAGCTGAAAGTAGCGCTCTCCCACTGGAGTAAACCAGCGCTGACGTTGGTGTTCATCGGTACGACGAAGAGCAACAGCGCTATACAGTCCCCGGCGTCCTTCTTCCAAACAATTAGCCGCTACGTCGGCAGCAGTGACACTGAGGGTGGTAATTCCCCGTTCTCGAGCTAGCATCAGCAGACTGGCAGGTTCCTCTCCTCGGGCACAAGGCAACGAGAGCACCCGAAAAGTTCGCCCTGGATAGCGGCGTTGCCACGCCGGGAGTAGCCGATCCAGCAGCGCAACCATTTGTTCTCTGGCGCGGAAGAAATAAGATTCATGGGTAGTTACTGCATCGACAAAAGGTTGGGCAGCGAATTGCCCGCGCAGCAAACCTTCTACATAACGTTCTACCTCAACTCCCTGGCGCTCCGCCAAAATTTGCAGCGCTAACTCCACGGGAGCGAAATTACGGGAATCTAGGGATAACCCTACTCTGTCTTTTACCCACTGACAGAGAGAATCTTGTAGGGCTACCTTCATGAACCCTCCCAGCTATTGGTTAATTACAGGAGATATACCAGGGTAACATCCCCAGTTTTGCTGATCAAACCAAGCGCCGGAAATTTGGGGTTATGTTTTAATCCTATTTGCTCTCTCCAGTAATTCAAAAAGTGAGCCTAAGCTGGTTACTCCGATTTCAAGGAAATTCTAAGTTTCATGGGCAAAAGAATACCTTCCGTTCTAACCCAACTACAGAAGTTACTAGGTCATGGTTCTCTGCTAACTGATCCGGCTGATTGCTGGTCCTACGGCTATGACAACAGTCGACGTCATAGGCCACCGGATGCCGTAGTTTTTCCTCGGCATGAACAGCAAATTCAGGGTTGTATCGCACTGTGTAACGAATCGGGGGTGGCCCTGGTAGCTCGAGGCCGAGGGACGGGTACTACTGGGGCAGCAGTACCGATACGGGGAGGAATAGTACTGGCTTTGGAGCGCATGGATAACATCTTGAAAGTGGATCCAGATAACCGAGTAATGGTGGTACAACCGGGAGTGACCAATCAGCAGGTCCAGGAAGCGGCCGCCGCCCACGGGTTCTTCTGGCCACCAGATCCCACTAGTGCAGCGTTTTGCACGGTAGGAGGCAATCTGGCTTGTAATGCAGCCGGACCCCGAGCTGTGAAATACGGCACCCCCCGAGACAACACCTTGGGATTGCGGGCGGTAACGGGGGCAGGGGAAATTATTCGTACCGGGGTTTACACCACCAAGGGCGTGGTGGGCTATGACCTAACTCGCTTGCTTATCGGTTCAGAAGGTACTTTAGCTATTATTAGTGAAGCGACTTTGCGGTTGACTCCGTTACCAGAAGCCCGTCGTACTCTCCAAGCGGTCTATGCGGATATGGCAGCAGCGGCTGTAGCTGTGTCCCGTATCATGGCCCAACCCGTTACTCCTTGTGCCTTGGAATTTATTGACGGCTCTGCCATTGAAATGATCCGCCATTACTCGGAAGTGGCTCTGCCAGAGGGAGCTGGTGCCATGTTGATGATAGAGGTGGACGGCCCCCAAATAGGGTTAACGGAAGCAGCAGAAAAAGTGGCTCAAGCAGCTCGGCAACCCGGTTTATTAGAGCTAAAAGTAGCAGCAACGCCAGCAGAAGTTGCTGCGCTATGGGCAACGCGCAAGGCGTTATCACCCGCCTTACGTAATATCGCACCAAAGAAAATCAATGAAGATGTAGTAGTACCAGTCTCTCGTATGGCGGAGCTAATTACTGGACTATCTCTTCTGACTAAAGAATATGCTATTAAAAACGTTAATTTCGGTCATGCAGGTAACGGCAATATCCACGTTAATCTATTAGTGGATCCAGACGATCCACAACAATTAGCTCAAGCAGAACGCTGTTTGGATCGGATATTTGATTTAGTCCTAGGATTAGGGGGCACTTTATCCGGAGAGCATGGCGTGGGCTTAGCAAAACGGGACTACGTGGCGCGGGAAATTGATCCCATCACCCTAGCACTAATGGGTCGCCTCAAAGAGGTATTTGATCCAAATAAAATTCTTAATCCTGATAAGATGTTACCGGTGAATTGTCGGTGAAAGTAATACCACGAGTCCCATCGTGGCTAAACCCAGTAAGCCGCCGTCGTCATGACCTTAGAAAGCAGACCCATCATTCCCCGTAGTGGTAAAGGCAATGGCCGCCCTCCAGCCTCAGCGGCTAAGTTGCCGTGACGGGCTTCGTCCTCTTTCATCTGTTCTAGAATAGCTCGACTTTTACTATCTTGTAGCGGTAGTCGGGCTAGGTGGCCTTCTAAGTGGCGAATAACCTGTCGTTCAGTTTCTGCTACAAATCCTAAACTCCAACGATCTCCCGCCACCCCAGCAGTTGCACCGATAGCCAGGGATCCTAGATACCACAGGGGATTAAGGTAACTAACGTGGGTCCCTAATTCTTGGGTGCGTCGTTGGCACCATGCTAGGTGATCATTTTCCTCCAGCGCTGATCGCTCCAATGCCGCTCGTACTCCTGGTAAGCGGGCGGTGAGGGCTTGTCCCTGGTACAACCCTTGGGCAGAAACCTCTCCTGCGTGGTTAATCCGCATCAGTCGCCCCGCTAATTGGCGTTCTCCAGGGGACAACTCTGTATCAGGAATATTTTCAGCGGGATCAGGGCGCTCACTCACCGGTGGTTTGGCAAAAACAGTACGTAACCCGTTATCCAAGGTCATCAGTAGACGGTCAGTGGGCGTTAAGTGGCGATCAGTCATCTGTTTTCTCCAAAAAAATTAAGCTTGGGACAGAATGGCTGGTAGCCACCGTTCTACTGCCGCTAGCAGTTCTACCACCGTGCCATCATTGACCACCGTGTAATCCGCCATGGCAATAGGCCCACCTTTTTCAATACGCTCAATTTCAGTGACGTCCCGCTCTTCCGCCTGTTCTCGGGTAAGGGGACGAACTGGACGCTGGGCTAATCTGGCGTAGCGTTGTTGTCGAGGAGCTGCTACGGCCATCAATACCAGAGAATCTCCCAAGGTTTCCCGTAGTAGCCGGTATTCGCTAAAACTGTACAAACCGTCAATCACCACATCTCCTTGGAGTAAAGCTGCTTGAATGGCAGGCAGCGCTAACACTGCCATAGCGGCCATTCCGTGAACTCGTCTCATATCTTCCCGGACCTGTCGCTCATTATCCGGGTTGATGGTCAATCCTCGAGCCTGGACTTGTTGCAGTACCAGATCGCCAAAGTAGATGCGGGGCAAGCCCCGAGTTTGTTGCAGGTGTTCGGTAATGACACTTTTGCCGGAACCCGGCATACCCACCAGGGCAAGTACTTTCATTAGGTACCTCCATGAGGATTGGTGAATCGAGTTAGATCACCGTTGGTCCACAGCATAGCCCAATCACATCCGAAGCTCACCAACGCCGTTTGCCCGAGCATGGCGAGTAAGTTGGGCATGAATTAGCTATCCTGTGGTAACTTCAAGTTTTACGATTTAGGACTTTCCCATGCCTGATATTCCCACTCCTACCCATATTCATCTCCATAAACAGCGGCGAGTTCTGGAGCTACGCTTCGAAGATGGTGCGGCCTTTGATCTGTCTTGTGAATATCTGCGGGTTTACTCTCCGGCAGCAGAAGTCAAAGTAGCCCGTAGCCAGGGGCGCTGGCCGGCGGTGCGGGAAAACGTGAATATAGAAGCTATTGATCCCATGGGTAGTTATGCGGTGCGTCTTACTTTTAATGACGGTCATGATACCGGCATCTATTCTTGGCAAACTCTTTATCAACTGGGTCAGGATTATCCCCAAAACTGGGCTGCTTATCTGCAAGCCTTAGAACAGGGAGGAATTCATCGAGCGGTTAATCCGCCCCCTGCAGGTTGTATTCGTTTGCTCTATTTTGCTGATCTGGCAGCTGTTCTCTTGTTAGAACAGGAAGAGAGCCCCCTTCCAGAAAACGTTACTGATCTCACTAGTCTTGTTGCCTGGCTGCGAACTCGGGGGCAACTCTGGGAGGAAGCCCTGGCTAAACCCTTGACTATGACCATCAACAAAGAGTTCACCCGCCCAGACAGTCCCGTACAAGTGGGGGATGAAGTGGCCATAGTACCAGCGGGCCAAGAAGCTGCTTTGGTTCGTCACTGATGCAAGACACCCACATCGCCTTGGCCCATGGTAACGGGGGCCGTTTTATGCGAGAGCTTATTGACGAGCTATTTGCCCGCCATTTGGCTAACCCCCTACTGGATACCGGTTTGGACGCGGCTCCTATCCCTTTACCGCCTGGGGAAGTCGTTGTCACCACCGATGGTTTCACTGTCCAGCCCCTAGAATTTCCTGGTGGCAACATCGGTCGCTTGGCGGTTCATGGTACCGTCAATGATCTAGCGGTGTCCGGTGCTCGGCCTCTCTATTTGACTTTGAACAGTTTTATCGAAGAGGGACTGGAACTGGCGTTACTGGAACGTTTGGTAGTAGCTATGGGGGAAGCCGCTCGAGAAGCCGGGGTCGCTGTGGTAGCAGGGGATACTAAAGTCCTGCGCCGGGGTGAAGGGGGAGGGGTGTACTTCGCTACTACAGGGATAGGTGTCCGCAATCCTAATCAGATGTTGGGCTTGGCCCAGATCCAACCGGGGGATACCTTATTGGTAAGCGGTCCGGTGGGTGATCACGGCACCGCCGTATTGTTAGCCCGAGAACAGTTTGGGCTGCGGGGGGATTTACCTTCTGACTCGGCCTGCGTTCTACCCCTAGCTCAGGCCCTATTGACCATCCCAGGTCTCCGTTTTATGCGGGATCCCACCCGGGGTGGACTGGCCACAGTAGCCCATGACATTGCCCGCACCAGGGGAATGACGGTGCTATTGCAAGAATCAGCCATTCCGGTGCGAGAACCCGTGCGCTCGGTATGTGACATGCTGGGCTATGATCCGTTATTCCTCGCCTGTGAAGGGCGAGTAGTGGCGGTAGTCGCTTCTTCCCAGGCAAATCAAGCTCTGGAGATACTCCGGGCTACCCCCGGCGGAGAAGCCGCTGGGATAATTGGCCGATGCCTGGCCGGTCGTCCCCAGCTGGTGTTAGCTACTGAGCTGGGAGGACAGCGGATCCTGGAGGAACTAGAGGATGATCCTTTGCCCCGGATTTGCTAGGACAGCCCGCTTGCTAGCGGAGGTCCCATGAACGATATTGTTCCTCCTGCTAATCGTCCTCCGGTGTTGGTGGTGGACGACGATCCTGACTTGCTCCGTTTACTCACCATTCGCCTCACAGCAGCGGGCTATCATGTCACCGGTGCGAGTAGTGGTGAACAAGCCCTGGCTTTGCTGCCAACCCTCCGTCCCCGGTTGATCCTGACCGATCTACGCATGGATGGTATGGATGGTCTGGCACTGTTTGACATTGTGAGTCGCCGTTATCCCACCTTGCCAGTCATTATCCTTACTGCCCATGGCACTATCCCCGAAGCAGTGGATGCTACCCGACGGGGAGTGTTTGGTTTCCTGACTAAGCCTTTTGAACCCCGCATGTTGTTAGAGCAGGTAGAAGCAGCGGTGCGCCTAGCCGGTTCCACTGAAGCGGATACTAGCAGCAAGGCCGAGCGCTGGCGGGCGGACATTCTTACCCGTAGCCCCTCTATGGAGGAAGTACTGGCCCAGGCCCGGCGGGTAGCAGAAGGAGACGCCAGTGTTTTTATCCATGGAGAAAGTGGCACTGGCAAGGAGCTATTGGCCAAAGCAATTCACCAGGCTAGCCGCCGATCAGCCAAACCCTTTTTAGCGGTAAATTGCGCCGCTATTCCGGAAAATTTGCTGGAAAGTGAGCTATTTGGTCACGTTAAAGGCGCATTTACTGGCGCAGTTACCGCCCACAAAGGGTTATTTGTGGCGGCAACGGGAGGAACGTTGTTTCTCGACGAAGTGGGGGACATGCCCCTAACCTTCCAAGCCAAGTTATTGCGAGTATTGCAAGAGCGTCAGGTGCGACCGGTGGGAGCAACGCAAAGTGTGGCAGTGGATGTTCGCATCCTGTCCGCCAGCCACCGTGATCTGGAAGCTGAAGTGGGAGCGGGGCGGTTTCGCGAAGATTTGTATTACCGGCTGTGTGTTGTCACCCTGAATCTTCCTGATCTAGCCCAGCGCCTCGAAGATATCCCGCTATTAGCAGAGCATTTTTTGAGTAGTTTAGCGGAGCGCTATGGTCGGCAAGGGTTAAGGTTAGCTCCAGAAGCTATGGATGTATTGGTTCAATCCCCTTGGCCGGGGAACGTGCGTCAGCTCTACAACGTAATAGAACAAGTCACAGCCCTATCGGCTGGCCCAGTAATTTCCCCCCTATTGATAAGTCGAGCATTGAAAGGGGAACCTCAAGGTATTCCTTCCTTGGAAGACGCTCGAGCTGATTTCGAGCGGGATTATCTGATACGACTGCTGCGATTAACCCGGGGGCAAGTAACCAATGCGGCTCGGTTGGCTAAGCGCAACCGCACTGAATTCTACCGATTGTTAGCGCGTCACCATCTGGATCCTGGGCAGTTTAAGGAGGAGCAATGAATCGATCTCAGCGTCTGCAACCGGTTAAAAAAATCGCAGAAAATCGGGAGAAAGAAGCCGCTAATGAGCTTGGAAAAGCCCAAAAACGCTTGGATGAAATGCTGTCTCGATTGAAAGAGCTGAAGCAATATCGAGAAGAATATACCCGCAACTTCATGACAGTGGGCGCTCAAGGGATGGGGGTTGCCCGAATGTTGGAATATCGCGCTTTTCTCGCCAAGATAGACGGGGCGGTGGATTATCAAACCCAGGTAGTAGAGCAAGTGCGGCGAGACTGTGACTACCGACAGCGGGTTTGGGGGCATCTCCACGGTCGGGTGCTAGCACTGGATAAGGTAGCAACTCGTTACCGCCACCAAGAAGATCTAGACGCTGATCGCCGCCTCCAAAAGGAAACTGATGAGCGAGCGCAACGGCGGCGGACGGCAGAGTCTTAGGTTAAGTCCCTTGAGTTACCACACTGTGGCGTGCTTGGCACCAGTACAAAGATCCCTTAGATAGCCGAGCAACAAAGCCCAGCCTATACTCCACCCTCTTCGATCTGGCTTGGATCCTTAACACCATGTTCGGTTTTAAAAGAAAACCCAAGGACAGTGCTCCTCCCCGGAGCTCCATTGTTGGTCGGCTACGGGAGCGGTTGGCCCGTACCCGGGCTAATTTAGTCGATGGTATTAACCGCCTCATCCATGGTAAGCGAGCCATTGATGATGAAGTGCTAGATGCTTTGGAGGAGCGTCTGCTTATGGCAGACGTGGGGATAGAAGTTACTACTGCAGTGATGAATGATTTGCGCAATCAAGTCCAGCGTCGCCAATTAGCAGATGGAGAGGCTCTCTACCAAGCGCTGCGGGAAGCCTTGTTGGCTATTCTCATACCTTGCCATCAGCCCCTTGTAGTTCCGGACACAGTACGGCCCTTTGTCGTGCTCATGGTAGGTGTCAATGGTTCTGGAAAAACCACCACTAGCGGTAAATTGGCCCATCATGCCCAACAAGCAGGGCTAAGTGTGCTACTGGCAGCGGGAGATACCTTTCGAGCCGCTGCCGTAGAGCAGCTTAAGGAATGGGGTTCCCGCAATGGTATACCGGTGATCGCTCAAGGGCGGGCAGCTGATTCCGCTTCAGTGGTTTACGATGCCCTTCAAGCCGCCCAGGCCAGAGGAGTAGATATGCTTATCGCTGACACCGCTGGGCGACTCCACACCCAAGCTGGTCTGATGGAGGAACTCAAGAAAGTCCGGCGAGTATTAGCTAAGTTAGATCCTCAGGCACCCCACGAGGTTTTGTTGGTACTTGATGCCACCAATGGCCAAAATGCTTTGGTCCAGGCGGAGCAATTTCACCGCTCAGTGGCAGTAACTGGGTTGGTACTTACCAAGTTAGATGGAACCGCAAAAGGAGGTATCCTATTTGCCATCGCTCGCCGCTTGAATCTTCCAATTCGCTTTATTGGCGTTGGGGAGGCCATAGAGGATCTGCGGGAATTTAATGCCGCTGATTTTGTCGATGCCTTATTGGGTCAGGGGGAGTAAAATGTTTTTTTGTCAGTTTTTCAGCGTTTACCCCTTATCCTGAAAATCGGTTAACAGATGTCTGCCCATATTATCATTGTTGAAAATTCCAAGGATTGGCGACAAGGCTTTCCGGGTAACATCGTTATTTCAGCTAAAGATTATATTGCACAGCATGATTATCTTAAATTAAAAAATCTCAAAGTGATTAATTTATGTCGTAGCTATAAATATCTTACTGTTGGTTATTATGTATCTTTGTTGGCTGAAGCTCGCTTACATAAGGTTATTCCTTCTGTGCGGACGATTTTGGACTTGTCCAGTCGATCAATCTACGGACTTGATATCGGTGATTTAGATGAGGTAGTACAGAAATCCCTCGCTCGGCGTAACACTGATGAAGGCAGTTACACCGATCGTTTTGAACTGTACGTTTTTTTTGGTAATGCTGACAATGAAGCTCTTCAAGAAATAGCGAGGGAAATTTTTGAAAGTTTTCCTTGTCCATTATTAAAAGTAGAATTCCGTCTTCAAGGGCGTTGGCATATTTCAAAGATTAATGCTATTCAGATTCATACATTAGAAAAATTTCAAGAAGAAGGTTTTTTGCAAGGATTAAATGCTTACGTTGCTAAACGTTGGCAAGAACCTAAGTCTCGTTCTATTGCTCGTTATGATTTAGCGATTCTCCACAATTCTCAAGAAAAACACCCTCCTTCTAATCGGCGGGCTTTGCAGAATTTTATGCGGGTGGGTAAAAAATTAGGATTAGATGTTGAATTAATTGAAAAAAAAGATTATTCCAAATTAGCGGAATATGATGCTTTATTTATTCGTGAAACAACTAGCCTGCATCACCATACCTATCGCTTTGCTCGTAAGGCTCTTAGTGAAGGGATGGTAGTAATTGACGATCCTGATTCTATTCTTAAGTGTACCAATAAAGTTTATTTAGCAGAATTATTAAAGTCTCACCGAGTTTCTATTCCAAAAACTGTTATTGTTCATAAAACTCAGCTTGATACGTTAGAAGCTGAATTGTCTTATCCTGTAGTGTTAAAAATTCCTGATGGTTCTTTTTCCCGTGGAGTGGTAAAAGCCGATGATCCGCAGCAAATTAGGGAATACACTCGCACCCTATTCAAAGATTCAGATATCGTATTAGCACAGGAATTTTTACCAACTGAATTTGATTGGCGTATTGCTGTATTAAATCGTACCCCCTTATTTGCTTGCCAATATTTTATGTCCGAGAAACATTGGCAAATCTACAAACACGGACCATCGGGTATTATGCAGGAAGGAGCATTTAAAACACTACCTATTGAAGAAGCGCCTGATGCAGTAGTTAAAGTAGCTCGCCGAGCGGCCAATCTCATTGGTGATGGTCTTTATGGTGTTGATATTAAAGAGACAGAACGAGGGGTTTATGTTATTGAAATAAACGATAATCCTAACTTAGATGCAGGTATTGAGGATGCTTACTTGAAGGGAGATCTTTATCGGATAGTGTTGGAAGAATTTATTCGCCGTTTGGAAAAATTGCGGGGACGCTAATTTTTTAAAAACATTTTTTCTAAACGCTTACCCTAATATAGTTACCCGAGTATCCTGTTTTTACCTTGTTTTAATCATTCTTCACTCCATCGGAGACCGCTACAATGACTCCCCAAGAACGTGATTTAGTAACTCGTTTCCTCGATAACCTACTGGCAGCTCCTCGCCAACAGCCTGATAGTGAGGCTGATAGTCTCATTCGCCAAGCGATGCAGCGACGTCCGGATGCTTACTACCTGCTGGCTCAACAGGGCATTGTGCAACAGTTGGGTTTGGAGCAAGCAGAACAACGAATTCGTGAGCTGGAAGAGCGGTTAGCACGAGCTACTCAGCCGTCAACTACACCAGCCAGTAGCAGTTTTCTGGGAGATGCACTGGCTAGACGTTCGGGGGGCGGTTGGCGCAACGATTCCCCTCCCCAAGGAGTACCAGGATCCCTTGCCACCAACATGGATCCTCGGGGGAACTGGTCAGGAAGTAATGGTGGTTGGGGAGGACAGAATCAACCTGCTTACACCCCACCACCTCCTCGATCTGGTTTCGGTAGCTTCCTAGCCAGTGCGGCCACCACTGCCGCTGGTGTAGCTGGGGGGGCTTTGCTTTTTCAGGGGATCCAAAATTGGTTTGGTGGCCATGGTGGCTCCCACGAAGCGACCAATGTGACTAATGCGGCGGATTCTTTTTTGCCAACGCCTCAATCAGGAGATTGGGACACTGGCAATAACTTCCTCTCCAACGAATCAAGCAGCGATAACTGGCTAGAAACTGGAGGGGATAACAGTAGTCCATCGGGAAGTGATGATGATGGTAGCTGGGTATAAATCTTATTCTGGTTCTGTCCACTAGCCAGAGGGAGTAATTATTTATGCGTAGTATCCCCCTTATTTTGTTATTAGCCCTTGTACTGCCCTGGAATAGTGAGGCAGCCGATATCAATAGCCAACTTCTAGCTGCTGCTGGTCACGGGGAATTGGCCCAGATGAGCCGTTTTCTCGATGAAGGGGGGGATGTCAATACACGAGACCCCAACGGAGTGACAGCGCTGATGTGGTCAGTAGCAAACGGCCATACCGATGCTGTTCGTTTGTTGCTACGCAAGGGGGCGACTGTTAACGCCAAAGACCAGAATGGCAACACTGCCCTAATAGTTGCCGTGCGGTGTAACCCTGCTAGTCATGACATTCTTCGCGTTCTGCTGGAGGCCGAGGCCGAGGTAAATGCTACAGATCGTACCGGGGTCAATCCGTTACTACTGGCTGCTTCCTATGGACGAGATGACCTGGTGCGCCTGTTGTTGGAACGGGGGGCCCAACCCAATACTGCAGATCATCGAGGGGCAACTCCTCTGCAATGGGCATCCTGGAAAGGACGTCCAGGGATGGTAGAGCTATTGCTAGCTAAAGGCGCTGTTGTAGACGAACGAGACCACCAAGGTGCTACGGCTCTGCTGGTGGCAGTGCGTAACAGTGAAGGAACAGTGGACACAACCCGTGCGTTGTTAACGGGTAAGGCTGATCCCAACTTAGTGGATAACGATGGATTAACTCCTTTGTTGGAAGCAGCCCGTCGCGGTTATACCCCACTGGTAGAACTATTACTGGATCAGGGAGCCGATGCCAATAAGGCAGACAGTAAGGGCTACACTGGGCTGATGCACGCGGCTCGTTGGGGACACAGCGGGGTACTCCGGGCCCTATTATCTCGAGGTGCTGCAGTAACTAACCAAGCAAGTGACGGCACAACAGCTTTGATATGGGCAGTGGGTAAGGGGCGTACTGATTTAGTCAAGGCACTGTTGGCCAAGGGTGCCAATGCGAATCAAGCCGATAAAGAAGGGACCACAGCACTGTTGGTAGCGATCCAAAACAGTTTTTGTGTGGATGATGTAGTGCAAGCATTACTGGATGGAGGAGCTGACATTAATGGCACGGATGCAACAGGACGGACACCTCTAATGTGGGCTGTTTCTCAGGGCTGTCCTGGTCTTGTTCAAGGATTGCTAGAAAAGAATGCCGAAGTGAATAAACAAGATAAAAACGGTACCACTGCTTTGCTGTGGGCTGTGGATCGGGATAGCTTGCCTATGGTCAAAGCTTTACTAGCCCATAAAGCGGATGTCGCTCTTCCCAACCAGGATGGCGCTACTCCATTATTGTTGGCGGTAGCTAAGGATTACCACTACTACGACTTAGTTCAGGCATTATTGGCCGCAGGCGCTGATGTCAATATTCGGGATCGATTTGGTACTTCGGTATTACTCATTGCCACCCAAAGACACCAAGGAGATACAGTGCGTGCCTTGGTGGATGGCGGGGCGGATGTAAATGGCCGAGATAAAAACGGTACCACTCCCCTAATGGTAGCCGCCAAGTTAGGTCACCAAGATATCGCTCAATTACTACTGGAGGCAGGAGCTGATCTCCAATTACAGGATGATTTTTTTGGAGAAACAGCGTTGCTCAAAGCGCAGATGGCGGGGCATGAGCAATTGGCTCGGCGGCTAAAGGAAGCGATGGAATCTGGAGTCCACCCCTAGTGCTTAGTGCGGCGTGGAGCATGTCAAGATACTTGGTGGCTAATTTGATATAGCAACCTATGCGATCAGGACTTTGGAGTCCGCCCCTAATGCGTAGTCGCTCGCCATCGTGGCTCGCTCCTGCGCA
>CAWUNB010000009.1:0-17810 GCA_963923745.1 uncultured Thiotrichales bacterium | reverse complement strand
GGGCTGGACTATAGTTGGAATATTCATTTTCAGCACCATAGCCAATCGCTGTTATGCGAATAGGCTGAACGTCTTTTTCTACTTGTGGTTCAGACGCACACCCTGAAGTTATACTTACTAAAGCAATAATTGCTATCCCCAACAGATTTATTCGCATAAAACCCCCGCAAAGTGTATTTACCATCACATGGTAGCGGGCAGTTTGTCGGCAGAATCAATAGAATCTTTAGTGAATTTCTACTACTACGGGAAAGTTATGCTTACAGACGACGGGGAGCAAAGCTCCACAGCACGCGGGCGAGAAGCTGAACAGCGGGCTTGTATATTTCTCCAGGAACGAGGCTTACGATTGATAGAACGCAATTACCGAACCCCCCTAGGAGAGATTGATTTGATCATGGCAGATAAAGACATATTAGTATTTATAGAAGTTCGTTCTCGCGCTTCCTGCCGCTTCGGGGACCCACTGGAAACTGTTAATCGCCATAAACAGAATCGTTTAGTGAAAACAGCTGCCCGCTACCTCCAGCAGCACCGCCAGTGGGCTACCCGGCGATGTCGGTTTGATGTGGTGTCTCTTACCCCAGACAGTGCTCCCCATTGGGTGCCTAACGCCTTCACTGGTTACCGTTAGACCATCCATCTCCCTGGGCCACCGCTTTTACCAGGCTGGCTATCCGTCCAGAGTCTTTGATGCCCTTAGCCAGTTCAACCCCGCTACTAACATCCACCGCATAAGGCCTCACCCGCCGCAGGGCTTCCATCACATTGGTTGGCGTCAAACCACCGGCCAGAATCAGTGGAAAATCCCGGGTTTGGGGTAACCAATCCCAGTTGAAACATTCTCCCGTTCCCCCAGGGATCCCTGGACGATAAGTGTCTACCAAAATACCCTGAGCTCCCTGGTAGCGTTGACCATAACCAGCCAAGTCCAGATCCGGACCCATGGCCACAGCCTTGATGTAGGGACGGTTAAATGAACTACAAAACAAAGGGGGTTCATCGCCATGAAACTGGATGACATCCAGAGGAACGGTTGCCAGTACAGCAGTTACGTAGGCCGGATCGGGATCGACAAATAACCCCACTACAGTAGTAAAAGGGGGAAGGGCTGCGATTATCGTTCTAGCTTGGTCCGGAACAACAGCGCGGGGACTAGGGGGATAAAACACCAATCCAATGGCATCTACCCCGGCGGTAGCCGCCACTTGACCATCTTGGGGCTGAGTAATACCGCAAATCTTTATTCGGGTACGTTGTTCCAAGATAACCTCCTAAAATAGTACAGACTGTTCAAATCAAAGCTACTACCAAACTTAGGAATCGCTTATGTCCACTGCAAACTTATTTACTCCCTATCAACTGGGGCCCTATTCCTTAGCCAATCGCCTTGTGATGGCCCCTCTTACCCGCAATCGCGCTGGTCCTGGACTGGCTCCCACGGCTCTCAACGCCCGTTACTATGCGCAACGGGCCAGTGCAGGGTTAATTATTGCTGAAGCCACTCACTTTTGTTTGGAAGGTATCGGTTACCCCAACACACCCGGCTGTCACACTCCAGAGCAAGTAGCCGGTTGGCAACAAGTCACTAGTGCAGTACACCAAGCCGGTGGCCGGATTTTTTTGCAGCTGTGGCACTGTGGACGAGTCTCTCACCCCGCTTTACAACCGGCAGGTAAACTACCTGTTGCCCCGTCTCCCATCCCACCTCAGGGTGATTGTTTTACTTATCAGGGTTTACAGCCTTTTGTTACTCCCCGAGCACTTACGTTGGAAGAGATCCCCCTTATTGTTAAGCAATTCCAGCAAGGAGCCAGTTGTGCCCTAGATGCTGGTTTTGACGGTATCGAAATTCACGCTGCCCACGGTTATCTGATCGACCAATTCCTCCGAGACAGCACCAACCACCGTCAGGATAGCTACGGCGGTTCTTTGGAGAATCGAACCCGTTTTCTCATAGATATGGTGGAAGCGGCTATTGCGGTGTGGAGAGCCGATAGGGTGGGTGTCCGTATCTCTCCTTTGAAAGATTTCAACAGCATGTCGGACCAGGATCCTCAAACTACCTTTACCTATGTGGCGCAGCGCCTTGCTCCCTACCAGCTAGCCTACCTTCATGTAGCCGAACCTCTAGGAAACACGGCTGATCTGACCCAACACTGCGATACGGAAATACTTCGCCAAGCTTTTGGGGGGACGTTAATGGTCAATGGAGGTTACGATCGAGCGCGTGGGGATGAGGCTATTGGAGAAGGTCTAGCAGATCTAGTTTCCTTTGGCGTGCCGTTTCTGGCTAATCCGGATCTGCCAGCACGATTACGATGCGGTGCACCATTGAATCCACCGGACAGCGGAACTTTCTACGGAGGAGACGAGCGGGGGTATGTGGATTACCCCGCTCTTACTGATTAGAGCCGGTAATTAAGCGCACTGGCTAACCTCCAGGGAGGGGGGATGGCATTTGCAAGTACCAGCCACAATTTGCCAGTTGCGTCAGTACCTGGGATATATCCTCCCTAGCCAGAGAGCGACCAGGGTAGAGATCCAATTCCATAACAAAATCCAACCGCCCCAGTAATGTTAATAGCGCTGCTGGTACGACGGTCTCCGTCAGGTCCTGTCGCAAGTAGAGATAGGTTTCCGCCTTACGGGTACTGCGATAGATCCGACAGGGGACCGTTGTCGTTGCTGATTGGAGAGTTGTGTCGTTGGTTGTCATGGAATTAGCCGGGAGTGTTAGCGGTAGCAAAATAACTTTCAGGCAGAAAAACACAGCATAATAGGCCCGGTCGACTGTTGAGTCACCCTATTCCAAGTGGACTACTATGCGGGCCAAAATTTTATCTGCCGGAGTCGTGGTGGTGCGGTATGGACCCCAAGGGCTTCGCTATCTGTTGCTACGAGCTTTCCGCAATTGGGATTTTCCTAAAGGAATGGTGGAAGCCGGGGAAGATCCCCTGCAGGCTGCCCAGCGGGAAGTGTGGGAAGAAACAACCCTAGTTAATTTAGATTTTTTGTGGGGGTATGAATTCCGCGAGACACCGCCATACGGGCGAGGAAAAGTGGCACGTTACTACCTGGCCCTATCTCGGGAAGGTGGAGTGTCGCTACCAGTAAATCCGCTATTGGGTCACCCTGAGCATGACGAATACCGTTGGGTAAGTTGTACCCAGGCAGAACGTTTAGTTACTTCTCGCCTGTTACCTATTCTCGGTTGGGCTCACGCTACCCTTACCAACAGTCACTTGCTGGTACCTGAATCTGGTAGTCCCTAATCTTTCCGTCACCATTAACTATAAAAAATGCAGTATCCTCCTAGGGGTCGCCTTTCGCTAGGCGGCCTAGGTTCTCTACTTTTGCTGATAGCCAACCCCTAATGAGGAGAGCGGGATTTGGGGCGGAGCTCATCCGCCATGCTATCCCTCCCTGGCCAACTAACCAGGGCTTCCCGCGCAGACATCATGAAACTACCTACGTTAATAACGGCTGCCATTGCTTTGGTGATGACCGGAGCGGTGAATGCCGCTGAACCTATTGTCATTAAATTTAGTCATGTAGTCGCAACGGAAACTCCAAAGGGAAAAGGAGCAGAGTTTTTTAGAAAACGGGTAGAAGAATTGACGGCTGGGGCAGTAAAAGTAGAAGTATATCCGAATAGCCAACTCTATAAAGATAAGGAAGAATTAGAAGCCCTGCAATTAGGGGCAGTTCAAATGCTTGCTCCTTCTTTAGCTAAATTTGGTCCATTGGGTGTTAAGCAATTTGAAGTTTTTGATTTACCCTATATTTTTGATGATTATAATGAATTGCACAAAGTAACCCAGGGCCCTGTAGGTCGATCTATTTTGGATAAACTAGAAGCGAAGGGTATATTGGGGCTCGCTTATTGGGATAATGGTTTTAAATCTTTATCTGCCAACCGGTCTATCCGTAAGCCTGAAGATGTTAAAGGGTTAAAAATGCGTATTCAATCTTCTAAGGTCTTAGAAGCTCAGATGCGTGCTTTAGGAGCTATTCCCCAAGTAATGGCTTTCTCCGAAGTTTATCAAGCATTGCAGACTGGGGTGGTGGATGGTACAGAAAATCCACCATCCAATATGTACACCCAAAAAATGCACGAAGTACAAAAAAACCTAACTATCACTAATCACGGTTATTTAGGTTACGCTGTCATTGTCAATAAAACTTTCTGGGAAAGCATTCCTAGCGATCTGCGAGCAAAATTAGAGCAAGCAATGAACGAATCCACGAATTATGCCAATAAGATCGCTAAAGAAGAGAATGAAGCATCCCTCGCTGAGATTGCTAAAAGTGGGAAAACTGAAGTGTACATACCAACCAAAGAAGAACGAGATGGTTTCCGCAAAGTATTAACTCCTGTTCACCAACAGATGGCTTCTCGAGTTGGTGCTGATCTTATCGACGCTATTCATAAAGAAACGGGTTTCACTGGAGAGTAGCCACTTCTATAGTACCCTATCCTAAAACGCCCGCTTTTGCGGGCGTTTTTTTACCGAGCGAGGTTATAGCGATGGATTCTAAAAACCCTATTATGAGTTTTCTTGATCATTTAGAGGAGTGGCTGATTACTTTTCTCATGGGGGGGGCTACTCTGATTATTTTTACTGCAGTAGTTCACCGTTATCTAGCAGGTCTCCCTATTCCTGGGATGCAGGATTTTTTATTAACGATAAATTTAAGTTGGGCACAAGAATTAACCATTTATATGTTCGTGTGGATGGCTAAATTCGGTGCAGCTTATGGGGTCCGTACTGGAATCCATGTTGGTGTCGATGTATTAATTAATCGCCTAGCTGAAAATAATCGAGCTCGCTTTATTTTGTTTGGCTTATTAGCTGGTGCATTATTTACCGCCGTAGTAGGAAGCTTGGGAGCTAGTTTTGTATGGCACATTGCTCACACAGATCAAACATCGGCTGATATGGAACTGCCTATGTGGATAGTTTATTTGTGTGTTCCCTTGGGTTCTTACTTAATGTGCTTTCGCTTTTTACAGGTGGCACGGCATTTTTGGGCGAGTGGTGAACTTCCTCACCACGATCATAGCCAAGTAGATGGCATCGAAAAAGAAGAAGACATCAATTGGTTTGGGATGGAAGATGATTTACATCCCCATGATGTCCATGAACATGCCCCTCACCGCAATAGGTAATTAAATATGAATACTTTGATTATCTTTGGACTATTAATTTCCCTCATGCTAACGGGGATGCCAATTTCTATTTCTTTAGGGCTAACCGTATTGACTTTTTTGTTTACCCTTACTCAAGTGCCGATTGAATCAGTTGCCCTAAAGTTATTTACGGGGATTGAAAAGTTTGAAATTATGGCCATTCCATTTTTCATTTTGGCCGGTAATTTCTTAACTCATGGGGGGGTGGCAAAGCGAATGATCGCTTTTGCGACAGCCATGGTAGGCCATTGGTATGGTGGACTAGGTTTAGCTGGAGTTTTAGCTTGTGCGCTTTTTGCTGCCGTTTCTGGGTCTTCTCCAGCCACAGTAGTTGCCATTGGCTCTATCTTGCTACCCGCCATGGTTAAAGCCGGTTTCCCTAAGCGTTTTGGCGCAGGAATTATTACCACTTCTGGAGCGCTAGGTATTCTTATCCCCCCTTCTATCGTGATGGTGATGTACTCGGTAGCTACTAATACTTCAGTGGGAGCACTGTTTATCGCTGGCGTTATCCCTGGAATAATTTTGGCCAGTTTGTTAGGTCTAACCACGTTCTATCGTGCTTGGAAATACCAGTATCCTAGACAAGCCAAATCTTCTTGGCAGGAGCGTTTTAGAACGCTAAAAGATTCCCTGTGGGGTTTGTTACTTATCGTGGTTGTGATCGGTGGTATTTATTCAGGAATGTTTACTCCCACTGAGGCTGCTGCGGTGAGTGCTGTATATGCTTTCATTGTGGCTGTATTTGTCTACAAAGATCTCCGGTTACGAGATGTCCCCCGGGTTTTGCTCACTTCAGCCAATATGAGCGCTATGCTGCTCTACATTATTACCAATGCAGTGCTATTCTCCTTCCTGATGGCATACGAGCATATCCCTCAAGAAATGGCTGCTTGGATGCTATCTCAGGGATTAGAAAGGGGAGCCTTTTTATTTATGGTCAACCTTTTATTACTGCTGGCTGGTAACGTGATGGAGCCATCTTCCATTGTACTTATCATGGCACCGATTCTCTTCCCTGTTGCCACTCAACTAGGAATCGATCCCGTACACTTTGGTATTCTTATCGTGGTGAATATGGAAGTAGGTATGTGCCATCCTCCAGTGGGGCTAAATTTATATGTTGCCAGTGGTATTACTAAGATGGGTATTACTGAGTTGACTATTGCCGTTTGGCCTTGGCTACTCACGATGCTGGCTTTTCTCGGGTTAGTAACTTATTGGCCGACGCTGTCCTTATGGCTACCGCGAATGTTGGGAATGATCGGCGGAGGAGGGGGATAAGAAACGTTGGGCGGTTGGTAACACAACCGCCCTATGGGCGAGGTTGCCACAGGGGATGATTGTTATTGTCCAACAGACTATGGGTGAGTAACCACTGACGAGCGTCTTCTGCATCCTCACTAAACCACGCCTTAGCACTACCCAAGCGAAAGGTGTAACCCCACTTGTCCATATCCTGCATCATGCGCTCCCGTCCATAACCGGGGAGATAATCCGCTAGCAAGATTTGCAGGTAGCAGACGCCGTTTTCTTCCGCAATCTCCCCTCCAGCATCTGTGTGCAAATGGGTACGGCGCTGGCTATCCATACAAATCCAATGGCAGGCTTCATGAAACGCAGAATGAATAGGCGTATCAGACCGCAAATAAAGCTGATCTCCGATCAATCCTGCTTCCCGATCACCCCAAAAACTTCCTGGAATAATCTCACTCGGCAAAACAATTACCGTCCCCAGACCATAGCGTGCCAATAGCGCGATCAGTGGAGGAAAACCCAAAGCACCACAAGTCACAACATCTTGGTTTACAGAAACCATAGGGGATTTAAAACAAGGTAGGAAAATTAGATACGCCGAATGCCAGGATAGCTTTCCAGAAAAAGAGATTCTTCAGTTGTTTCTTCAAACCCTCTGGCTACACAGGGTTTACCATTACTCTGGGAGGATAAGAAAAAACCCAATTGATGTTTATGGAAATACTCCGCCAATTCCGAAACGGGATCCCGCTGATCTCTTGCATAGCGACGAACCAAATCTTGTTGTTGAGGTTCGCGCCCATAAGGCAAAGTGCTGGCCTGATGTAATGCAGCAAAAATGGCCATTAAGTGGGTATGGGTGCCAGCTGGATTATCGAAATAGACTAAATGGCTAGCCCGATGATAAACAAAAGTACGAAACCCGCCTCGGCACCAACCATAAAATTCTTGGTGGTGATAGGCTAAAGAAAGATCCATTGCTTCGGCAAAATAAATGCCGCCGCCTAAACGGAACTCCAACTCATCCATTACCCAGGACTCCAAATTGGAAGCCACTGGCAAACAACGCAACAAGTGATTAATCAACGATTGGCAATCCATAACCCCAAAGTGCAGCGGATGAGGCATTTCCATCCCACTCGGCGGATAAACGACTTGAGGTAACGTGGCTAACATGACGGCCTCCCAGACCAAAATCGCTAGAACAACCGCTCCGAGTATAGGACGCTCATCATTGATAGCGCTATTTCGCTAACTCGCCAATGGGGAAGAAATAACCAATTGAAGAACTAATTGGGAGATGGGAAATCGCCGAATAGAACTTTCATTGCGTCGCAACAATTTCTATTATTGCGTCGCAATAATTGCAGATATATCAATGAATAAAACCAATTCATGCAATGCAACATGAAGCAATAACAAGGACTTTTTTCTAAGCAAATTACTCGGTAATTAAGTTTTTAAATTGCCCAAGAAAAGATCGTTTTTCCTGGCAAAAAAGCCTAATTGTGCAATGCGGAATAACCCAACAGCCCGAACTTAGCGAAGAACCAGGGTCAGAGCGGAGTCATCTCGACGTAGGCCAAAAACAAGGGGGCGCTTGTTTGTCCGCTGGCGTAACCCTTCCAGATCGGTGACAGGCCGACGGTTAATCGTGGTGATTACATCCCCCTCTTTGAGTCCTAATTGGGCCGCTGGGCTATTTCGCTGTACTCGCACTACAACTACGCTGTGCTGGGTAGTTCCATCTTCCAGCTGACCAAAAGTGGCCCCCTGGAGTCGCTCATCCAGTTCACTACCCGCTAAGGTAGGTGGTTGGGGTGTTTCGGCAACCCGGACTGTCAGTTGCAGCGGGTGATCTCCCCGCCGCCCCGTAAGTTCTGCTTTGGCCCCCAGAGGTAATAATCCAAAACTATTACGGAGGTCCTTCGCTCCCCGCACTGGTCGGCCATTGATGGCGGTTATGACATCTCCCACTTCCAAACCTGCCCGAGCCGCAGTCGATCCGGGAGATACTCGAGCCACCACTGCACCTGGAAGGGGGATACGAAAGGCAGCGGCTAACTCAGGGGTGAGATCTTGCAGTTGGGCTCCTAGCTGGCCTCGTTGCACTCGTCCATGCTCGATAAGCTGCACCATTACTTGATGGGCCAGGTTGACGGGGATAGCGAAACCAATACCCACATTGCCTCCGCTGGGGGCGAGGATCGCCGTGTTAATGCCCACCAGCTCTCCCCGCAGATTTACCAAAGCACCGCCGGAATTGCCCGGGTTGATGGAAGCGTCGGTTTGAATGAAATCTTCATAACCCTCAATACCTAAACCCGATCGTCCTAGCGCACTGACAATACCGGAGGTAACGGTTTGCCCCAAGCCAAAAGGATTTCCCACTGCCACAACAAAATCGCCCACCCGCAAACCATCAGAATCCCCTAGAGAAATAGCCGTAAGGTTTTCTGTAGGAACTCGAATAATGGCTACATCGGTATCGGGATCCGAGCCCACTGGTTGCGCTTGGAGGGTGCGACCATCCCGTAGAGTTACAGTAATTTCATCAGCCTTATCCACCACATGGTGATTGGTGATGATGTAACCCTTAGCGCCATCCACTACCACCCCCGAACCTAGGCTACGGGCTATCCGTTCCCGGGGCTGATCGGGCAAATTGAAGAAGTAGCGGAATATTGGATCTTGAAATAAGGGGCTTTCTTTAACCCGAGTTTGGGAACGGGTAGAGATGTTGACCACGGCTGGCAGCAGGGGCGCTAGGACAGGCGCTAAACTGGGTAGGGGTTGGCCGTCGGCCAGCTTCCCTGGTAGAGCCGCCCCTAAAGCATTAGTGGTGAGAAGTAGGGTCAGCCCGAACAGGGTTGGCACAAATAACCCGCGACGGAATAATGTCTCTAGCGAATGGCTCATGTTGGGCTAACCCCAATAGATGAATAGTTGGTTAAGCGCTGTTTGGGGAGAGTGACGGTAAGCACTCCGTGACGATAACGGGCACTGGTGCGACTCCCATCCACGGCAACGGGAATTTCGATAGCCCGCTCAAAACGGCCATAGGCACACTCCATCAGGTGGAAGCGCCCTTGAGTCTCGTCCCTCGCTACTTTTTTCTCTCCTCGGACAATCAGATAATTCTCCAGCACATCTACCTCAAAGGCATCTACCGCCATACCAGGAATCTCCAGTTTGGCTACTAACTGCTCGTCTTCTTCCCGTAGCTCGGCGGCTATCACCCCCCAGCGGGCTCCTTGACGAGTCACCAGCTCATGAGGACCTTCCCAATCGGTCCGCTGTTTGGGGGCAAAGTAAGTTAAGGCTTGACCAGCTCGATCTATTAGGTGTCGCCAACCTTCTGCTAGATTCTCTCGAACGGCAGCCAACCCTTGGCGCAACTGCTGTAAAGTAGCCAGTGGACTTTCCTCCGAAACTCACTATCAACTCTGCGGATGGCAAAATTAAATGCGTTACTGGCTAGTTAAATCAGAACCAGATGTTTTTGGATTTCACCATTTAATGGACTTACCTGAGCAAACAACCTCTTGGGATGGCGTACGCAATTATCAAGCTCGCAATTTTTTACGAGACGAAATAGCCGTGGGGGATCGGGTGCTATTTTACCACTCCAGCTGTTCTTGCCCAGGCATTGTGGGGATAACAGCGGTTGTGAGAGCAGGCTACCCTGATGCCACAGCTTTTGATCCAACGGCCAAATACTACGACCCTGGTACTTATCCAGCTAAACCTCGTTGGTATGCGGTGGATTTGCAGTATCAGCAGGCTTTACCTAGATTTCTGTCACTAGCAGAATTAAAAACTCATCCAGAATTGAGTGGTATGCCTTTACTGGCTAGGGGTAATCGGCTATCGGTAATGCCAGTAACTCGGGAACAGTGGCAATTTATTGTAGCTTTAAGTGGATTAGTAGGTTATTGATAGCTCTTATAGAACCCTGCATGATTCCGAATAGGAGATGAAAAAATCATTGTCATGAATAAAGTGGTTTTAGCCAGTAGGATAATACCTCCGCTAGGTCTGCTACATTAATTGGTTTAGCAAGAAATGAATCCATTCCTGCATCCAGAGACTTTCGCCGATCTCCTTCAAAGGCATCAGCAGTGAGGGCGACAATAGGTAAACGCTGGCGATTATTTTCTTCTTCCCAACGGCGAATTGTTTGCGTTGCTTCATAACCATCCATGATTGGCATTTGTACATCCATTAACACCAGATCAAAAATACCGTTTTGAATACAGTTAACTCCTTGTTGACCATTTTCTGCGAATGACACGGTGAGTCCAAATTTTTCCAGCATAATCTGAATTACTTTACGGTTAGTTGGATTATCTTCTACTACTAGTATTTTTCCTTGGTAGTTAACCTTAGGGATGGGCGTTTTCTTTTTATCAATACTGTTTGAAGATGCGGATGCTTTTTCTGATATAGCGATAGTTTCTACTTTGATCCGGAACCAGAATCGGCTACCTTTGCCCATTTCACTTTCTAAGCCAACTTCTCCTTCCATTAATCGAGCAAGACTGCGAACGATAGACAGCCCTAATCCAGAACCACCAAACTCTCTAGTCGTTGAGCTATCTACTTGGGAAAATGGTTTAAATAATAATGCTATCTTTTCTTTTGGTATGCCTAATCCGGTATCAGTGACAGAAAATTCCAATGTTGTTTTTTCTGGGTTTTGATCAACCAGCGTAACCTCAATACGAATGCTGCCCTGCTCAGTAAATTTCAGAGCATTCCCAATAAGATTTGACAGCATTTGTTGTAAACGATGGGGATCCCCCTTAAATTGACGTTGCTCCAATCCTGGCAGAGAAAAAATCATAGTAATGTGCTTATGAGCAGCTAAACCAGAATAGAGTCGCTCCAGATCCTTGGCTAACTGTGCTGGAGAGAAAATGATTCTCTCTAACTCCATTTTTCCCGCTTCTACCTTCGAAAGATCGAGAATATCATTAAGAAGCTCTAATAACATTTGCCCAGAATTAAGAATGGTATTGGCATACTCAATTCGTTCTGGCTCGCCTAAATTTTTTTGCAGCAGTAATTGCGCCATTCCCAGCACCCCATTCATGGGAGTACGTAATTCGTGGCTCATGTTAGCAAGGAAAGTACTCTTCATTCGATTAGCGAATTCTGCTGCCTCCTTAGCTTGCTCCATTGCCCGCTCTATTTGACGACGGTTGGTAATATCTTCCACAACCGATAACACAAGGGGAGGCCCATCCCCTTCAGCAATTAACACCCGAGTTACTCGTACTGGAATTTGCCGACCACCCTTACAGAGATATTCTATTTCATACGGGCCACATCGCCCCGTTTCTCGCAGTACATGCAACTGGTGATTTTCCTGCTCTCGATAATTGTCAGGAATAAAAATTTCATCTGTTAATGACAATAACTCAGCTAAAGGATAGTTAACAATTTTGGCAAAAGCGGCATTAATTTGAAGAAAACCGTTCTCCTCTAAGCGAGTAAGAGAATAGCCAAGTGGAGACTCTTCAAATAATGCTCGATAGCGAGCTTCGCTTTGTTGCAGCGCTTCTCGTCCTCGATAGGCGGCAGTTATATCTCGAGCAATACCTAATACCCCGATGACATTGCCAGTTCCATCTGCTAAAGGAGTTTTGACAGTTTCTACCAAGGCAAGGCGACCGTCATCGGCAAAAGTCACCCATTCTTCGTTAACCAAAGGATTGCTAGCTTTAGCAGCGGCTTGATCTCTCGTACGAAAAAAATCAGCTAACTCAGTATCGATAAAATCATAATCCGTATGGCCAACAATTTCTGATTCCGTTGATCCCAAAAAACGTTCAAAAGCTGGATTACAAGCCAAATAAACACCCTGCAAATTTTTAAGCCATACGAGATCCGGGATGGTGTGTACTAAGGTGAGTAATTGCTGGCGTTGATCCTCTAGCTCAATAGTGCGCTCACGAACCCGATCAGCTAGAGAATATTGTTCTCGAAGCAGGGCTGCTTCAGTGGTTTGCCGTAGGTGAGCATAAAATATTACCAAGCTTGCTAAAAATAGACTAAGAACAAAGGGAATCCCCCGAAAGGGAGAAACAGCAGTGGCAATAGCAACTAATTGATCGTAAGTAGGTTGTACCTGGACTAGCCATTCTCGACCTGCTACGAATAATGTCTGCTCCCAAACCAATTCCCCTGTTAACGTGGTTGGAATAGGAGAAGTATTTTCGGAAGAGACTCCCGGCAACCAAGCCAATTTTCGTTCAGCAAGAGGAGCAGATTTATCTGTTAATAAAATGTCGAGCCCATTCCTATCCTGATTTTCTAATACTCCCCGTACCACATCTTCCATGCGAATAACACCCAAAGCAAAGCCTCGCAGCATTTCATCCGTAAGGGGTAGATTGACTTGGTTAGTGATACCCTCTTTATAGACTGGCACAAATAATAAGAATCCAGCTTGAATTCCTCGCTCCTGGACCAACCGAATAGGTGCAGTAGCAACAGGTTTAGCTGTTTTCCAAGCTTGTCGCAGTGCATCCAACCGAGTAGTCTGTGAAGCCAAATCAAATCCTAATGCCACTTCATTGCCTGGATAGGGTTCTACATAAAACACCGGGAAATAAAAATCACGCAAAGCCACTGGGACCCGATCGCTATTAATTTTTTCATATATCTTAAAATTAAGGTAACCATCAGCAATAGCTAAATCTTCCCATTTTTCCTTGTCTGCTTTGGAAATACGAGGCACCCATTCTAACGCTTGAATCCAATTATTTCCTTGAAGCAGAGCACGGCAAAAAACATTAAATTCTTGACGAGAGATAGATTCAGATGCACTAAAAAACGAGGCAATGGAAGAAACGGTAAGTTGTATCATGTTACCGGCTTCCCTAATTTTCCCTGCGACTTGATTTGCCCGTTCCCGATAATCTTGTTCAACAAATTGACGGTGTTGTCGTACTACGATGACTTCTGCCATGATTCCCATTCCCACCAACAACGTGGATAAAAGGAACATGTGCAGATCGGCGTTTCGTTGTTTCAACCAATAAGCTGCTGCTACCAGAATTGACGGAGTTAATAACAAGTAGCCACTAGCATCCCCCAGCCACCAGGCCAGCCAGCTTTGGACCGCGAGGGGTGAAACAAGATAGCCCCCTAAGTACAAGCTGATCACCCCTACCGTAGCGGCCAACACAGGAGACAGGGTAGCGATAAGCAGGTAGCTCACTAGCTCCGTTGCCCGCTGGGGCAACCGTCCCTCTTTGGGTTGAGCGAACCGTTTCATCAACCAAAGAGCTAGCAGAGTCTGTCCGGTAGAACCCACAGCAATGGTGACGGCGGTCCAAAAATCGCAGCTAGTGGTATTGGCTAGGTAGGAACCGAAAAATACTCCAGCTAGTGCTGGAAACCCTCGGAGCCAACCCCAAGCCAGGGCCAACCCCGACGGTAACCAGATGGGGGCCACGTTTTCCGGGTAAACGGCCAACAAGAAACACAGCTGGGCCAGTAGGTAGTAACCTGCAGTTAGGGCAGAAACTTCCAGTAACCAGCGAAAAATTAGGGTGAGACGATTGATGAGCATGGGCTGATCAAGGTGTCAAAGACCGGCCACCGTCTACGGTAAGAATGTGGCCAGTGGTGTAGTGGGCATCTCGAGCAAGGAACAACACCGCTTGGGCGATATCCTGGGGAGAACCTAGGCGTTTTAGGGCGGTACGGTCGAGAATATCGGCCTTATAGCTGTCACTGACGGGGGAAGTTGGCCACAGGATAGCCCCTGGGGCGACACCATTAACCCGAATCTGGGGAGCCAATTCTCGAGCCAAGGACTTGGTGAGCATGATGAGCCCTGCTTTAGCGATGCTGTAGAGGGGGCGATCCTTCATCGGGCGGTCACCGTGGATATCCACAATGTTGATAATGCTACCCGCTGCTGCTTGCAGCCAGGGTACGGCGGCCTGGGCGAGGAAAAAAGGGGCACGGAGGTTAGTACCCAGCAAATCATCCCACTGGGCTTGGGTAACAGTACCTATAGGGGTGGCATAAAAGCTGGAAGCATTATTCACCAAACAGTCCAGCCGACCCCATGGATTGGTTGCACGTTCTACTAGGGAGGCTAGGCCAGCCATATCTAGCAAATCCCCTGCTACCAGGGTAGCACTATCAGCCCGTTGACTGTTTAGCTCGCTTGCCAACGCTGAGGCGGCATCACTGGAATGTCGGTAGTGGAGGACGACATTCAGCCCAGCGCCGTGGAGGGTACGAGCAATGGTGGCACCGACTCGGTGGGCAGCGCCAGTGATTAGGGCAACTTGGGCCATTGAGCAATTCCAAGATTAGGATCTCTTAGGATACCAGTGGAGCTAACGGCAATCCCAAGCTTAGTCTCGGCTGTTTGCCAGTGATTCCCATGGCCTCCCGGGCCAGCCAGCTTTTTAGCGGGGGTAGCCAATCCAAGGCAGTCAAGCCAATGCTGCGGGCTATATTCAAAACGGGTGTCGTGTTAGAAAACAGTCGAACCAGCCCATCAGTCCAAGCAACAGTGCGGTCCAAGTCTGTTTGGCGCCAAGCCAGGTACTGAGATAATACGGCAGGATCTCCCGGATCTTGTTGACGGTGAACGCTGTTCCACAAAACCTCCCCCAGGGCAGCAACATCCCGTAATCCCAAATTAAATCCCTGTCCAGCGATGGGGTGTACCGCATGGAGAGCGTTTCCTGCGAGGGCTAAACGGGGGCGGATAACCTCCTCCGCACGCTGCAGCACTAACGGGTAAGCGTGACGGGGACTTACTTGGCCCAATATCCCTAGTCGGTTACCAAACCCTTGCTGAAAAGCTGCTAAAAAAGCGTCGTCCGTCATAGCCAATACCTGAGGCGCTTGGCTAGTGGGCAAGGTCCAGACGATGGCGCACCGTCCCGCTGCTAAGGGAAGTATTGCCATAGGGCCGGTATCGGTAAAACGCTCGTAGGCTACATTGCGGTGGGGCAAGCTAGAGGTGAGGGTAGCGATGACGGCGGTTTGACCATAGTCACGGCGTTGACTGGAAATAGCCAGTTGTTCCCGTACTCGGGATCGGCCCCCATCTGCTGCGATCACTAACCGTCCTTGGAGGCAGCGGCCATCAGTTAGGGTCACCTGTGCATAGTCATGACCCAATTGAATTCCGTCGAGAACGGCGGGGCAATGCAGCGTTACCGAAGAGTGTTGAGCCAAATCTTCACTCAATATCGCTCCCAGGGCTCGGGCCTCAACGACATAGCCCAGGGCTGGGACTTGGTAATCTTTAGCTACTAACCGAGTGACCCCAAAGTGACCCCGTTGAGAGGTGTGGACGGAGTGAATGGGGGTTGCCTTGTCCATCAGACTGGACCATATCCCCAGCCCCTCAAAAATGCGCCGACTGCCGTAAGACAGCGCAATCGCCCGAGTGTCGTAACTCTTTTGGCGGAAATCGGCAAAAGGAATAGCTTCTACCACGGCCACCTTGAGGGGCAGGCGACTCACAGCGCAGGCGAGGGAAGCCCCCACCAAACCACCACCGACGATTAAGATGTCGTAACACTCCACGCAATTTTCCCCCGTTGTACTGCTAAAGTTTGAGCAACTGCACCGCAAGCGTACTTCAACCTTGGGGCCCATGTATGCCATTATGGGCCGCACTGTTCGGCAGCCAAGGCGATACCTATGCCCGTGACACTCCTTGGAATACCCGCCGTTATTCTTTACCTGGCGGTGGGCTGGCTCTTCGCCCAGCGTCTCTTTCAACGGGATGACCCTGCTTTCCTGGGAAAACAGGGAATACTCATCCTGGGACTGTTAGCTGCGTTGCTTCACGCTTGGGTATTGTCCCAACAAGTGTTGACTAGCGCTGGTCTCGATCTGCGGTTTTTTCATGCTATCTCCCTAGTGGGATGGATGGTGGCGGCCCTGTTTATGGTAGCGGCATTGAACTGGCCCCTGGAAAATTTGGGAGTCATCATCTCGCCGCTAGCCGGGTTAGGACTGGGGTTGGATCTGTCCTTTCAAGGGCACCAGGTGCTGGTTGAACGCCACTCGTTAGGGCTGGACTTACACATCGCTTTCTCCATTCTGGCCTATAGCCTTCTATCCATTGCCGCTGTGCAGGCCGTGTTGCTGGCCGTTCAGGAAAAACATTTGCGGGATCGTCGACCGGGGGGATTTATCCGCGCTCTTCCTCCCTTGGAAACAATGGAATCCCTGCTGTTTCAGATTATTGGACTAGGTTTTACCCTGCTTACCTTAGCTCTGATCAAGGGATTTATTTTCCTGGACAATATTTTTGCCCAGCACTTGGTGCATAAAACTGTGCTATCCCTAGTGGCCTGGGGGGTTTTTGCCATCCTCCTGTGGGGACGGTGGCGTTTCGGTTGGCGAGGACGTATTGCCATTCGCTGGACATTGGCAGGGTTTGCTATTCTGGCCTTAGGCTACTTTGGCAGTAAGTTAGTTTTGGAGCTAATCCTGGGTCGCGTCTAGGGTGCCATGGTAATTCAGCCACCGTGAACGAAATGGTAAGCCATTGGCCACTAGGGCTATTAGGGTTATCCCTAGCGATTTGTCTGTTGGTGTTGGCCCTGTGCGTGGCTGCTGAAACCGCCTTTCTTGCTTTTAACCGCCAACGGATGGGCTATCTGGCAACCCGTAGTCAACGTCATGGGAATCAGGCAGCTTGGCTGGTGGAGCAGGCGGATCGGTTAGTAGGGGTGCTGCGGCTATTGGGAACACTATTGCGGGTTACCGCCGCTGCATTGGCTACCTGGCTGGGATTGCAATGGGGAGGAGAAACCGGGGTCATGGTAGCTGTACTCGTCCTGACCCTAGTGGTGTTGGTGTTGGTGGACTTGGTGCCCAAAACCGTGGCATTACTCCACCCAGAACGAGTAGCGCTGGTTTTGGTGCCGTTGTTGGCACCGGTGGCCCGTTTGCTGCGACCCCTGGCCCATTTGGTGACTTACCTCGCTCGCCAGCTGTTACGCAGCTTAGGGTTGCTTTCTCCCCCCGATCATCAATCCTGGGGGAAGCGGGCCTCCACCCACCCCCTGCGCAGTATCGTAAATGAAATAACTGGTCTCATCCCTCGGGCCCATCAGCGGATGCTGATAGGGCTGCTGGATCTGGAAAATATTACCGTAGAAGATGTGATGGTGCCCCGCGCTGATATTTTGGGGCTAAACCTTGCTGAGGATTGGAGCGAAACCCTTGCTCGGCTGGAAGACACACGGCATACCCGGCTTCCGGTATATCGGGAAGACATTGATAAAATAGCAGGAATTCTTCATGTGCGGGATGCTTTGTCCCTGTTAACTCGGCAGGACATGGGGAGGGAGGCTTTGCT
>CAWUNB010000008.1:0-17865 GCA_963923745.1 uncultured Thiotrichales bacterium | reverse complement strand
TATTCCGATATTGAGAGCTTCGTCGTAAAATGCTCGACCTAATTCTTGTGAATATGGATCACGAGACAGCACAATTGCCACTCGCCGACAACCAATATCAAAACAATGATCCGCTGAGGCTTTTGCCATCTGATTATTGTTTGGCGTCATACGAAAGTTATACTTCATATTAGGCCGGATAATATTAACATTAGTAGCGGACACGATAAGATTAATTAATCCACCTTGTTCATAAAGTAAAGTTATTGGCTTGGTTGCTGCGGAACTTAATCGAGTAATTACTGCAGCTACGCGCTTATTCTTGACAAGTTCTTTAGCAATTTCTCTTGCTTTGTCAGGTGTCCCGTCATCAACACGGCGCACAAAAGCTAATTGGCGACCTAAAACTCCACCTTTACGATTTAACAGCTCGCCAGCCAAATCTACCCCTTGAAAAAATTCTCGTTCTCGCGCAACAGGGGCAATAGTAGCAATATAAATTCGCTCGTTAGCATCTATTCTTCGCAAATAATCGTACCAAGGCTCATCAATACGTATTCCGTAGAAAGAAGCGATGTCTTCTGATAAATCCTCCAAAGTATATCCAGTATACTGAGACAACTTGTTCATAAACGAAGAATTTATTACCCACGCTAGCGGTGCATGCCAACGAGTATCTCTCACTTTTTTATCACATAGCGCCATCTGTGCCGACCAATCACGACAACTAGTGCGCTTTGTTTGGTAACTAGGCTTACTCAAAAAATCAATGCAGGCAGGGTTTCGTTCAGGAAAAAACTCACAGCTCGCATCAGTGGCTAAAAATTCTTTGCACTGAGATTCTTTATCATAAAATCCTTCACTGGTGACCGTTTGATCACAAGCGCTCAGGTAATCGGTAAACTCACTATAATCAGCACGTCGCTTAGCATGATCATAGAGAGTAGCATTACTCGACAACCCTAGGTAACTGAAAATAACCCCCGCTATAATCGCGATTATTATAGGCCAGCGCTTCATTACTGATTACCTAAAATGACGGGGATGCCATCTTTGCCGGCACCAATAACAACGACTTTAGCATTACTAGACTTAGCTAATTCTAAAGTAGCCTGAACCCCTTCCCAGCGAATTAACTGCGGATTCAAAGTAGAATTCACAATATTTTGGTAATCTCTAATCCCGGTTGCTTCAATACGTTTACGCTCAGCCTCTTCCTTTGCCACTTTTAGGGTAAATTCATACTTCCCCATCAACTGTTCTTCAATAAGTTTTTGCTCAATCGCTTGAGTGACATTATCGGGTAACTGCATGCTACGGATGATAATATCTTCTACAATAATGTAATCTCGCATAACTTCATCAATGGCTGCCTGTAAAATATTAGTCAATACTCCCTCTTTATTGGTATATACATCCTCAGGGTTAAGTTGACCAATTCTTTTACGCAACACTGACTCAATCTGGGGAATAACAATGCGATCAACGTAATCTGGACCTACCGTCTTGTGTAATATGCCAACCATGTCATATTCAGGTCGGAAGCGAATCGCAAGACTAAGGTTAATAGGTAACCCTTTGTTAGTAAGAACCGTTAATTCATGAGGTATAGTTTGGATACGCACAGTGTAGCGATACATGGTATCCCAGGGCCATATTAAATAAATCTTTTCTGGGTAAACGTAGTCAGTTTGAGTACCTGTTGTCAGACGCCGGTAGAGCACCCCAACTTCACCAGGGCCAACCGTAATCACGATGTGATCGAAAAAGAAAACGACTAACAGCAACAAAACGAGCCCACCTACTATGAGGATGGGCATTTTTGCCTTAATCGATTTTTTTAAGCTCTTAATTGGCTGCCAACGGTGCTTACTTTCAGCAGCCGATGTTATTTTTGCGTCTGTTGGGGCAACATCGTTCGTTACTTCGTCGTTCATGGAGCACTCGGTTAGTTGGCTATCACGCCAGAATTTATGGGGCAATTCAGCACACACCACACCCGCCCCAACCAAACGGAGAACTGCGGAAATTAATCACCCTGATCACCCCGGCCGGTCTTCGGGATAAGCCAACAAGAAATCTTGAGAGCAGGCACACAGCGGGAGATTTCGGCGAGGAACACTAATCTGATCATCCTGCACCAGCCAACTTGAAAAGGTCAAGCATCCCTTATGAACTACCACATCCAGCTATTTGCCATTAGCCTACCCTGCCATGCGACCGGCTGACCGCTATTTGTACTGCCTAACAGGCACTCTGTTGGCCACAGCCGTTACCTGGCTGGATGGTTGGGAGCAATGTCGGTTAGCTGCCAATCGCTTAACGGTGGAAATTTCTCTAGTCGCTACCCTAGGATTGACCGATTTGGCCCTGTATACCGAAGCTCGCTACACCCGCCATCCGGCTTTGGCCGACTGGCATGGACCTTTTCAAGATGGTCCAAGTAGCTTAGACCATTTTCCCAGTGTTGCTTTTACCTTTCTGCCTTCTCCTCCTCCATGACAATGGCCCGCTTCCGTTATTTGCTGGACTACACCCTGCTATCCTTGGCTCGCCGCTGGGGACGCCAATTATCTCTGTTGATTGTTTATGCGCTGTTGGTACTTTTATTAGCTTCTGTGATGCTACTGGGTCAAGCATTACGCTGGGAAGCAGGACTAGTCTTGAGCGCTGCACCCGATCTAGTAGTGCAACGACTTATGGCCGGTCGCCAGGATTTAGTCCCCAACGCCTACCTCTCCCAGCTAACAGGGCTGCGGGGAGTCACTCAGGTACGGGGTCGATTGTGGGGCTACTACTACGACAGTGCGGTGGGTGCCAACTACACGGTTATGACCGACTCCAGCCTATCCTCTGGTGATGGTGCTATCGGTACCGGAGTGGCTCGAGTTCGCCAACTGGGTGTGGGAGATTGGTTAGGCTTGCAATCGTCCCCGGGTCACGTCTTTCCTCTGCGTATCACCCGTCTACTAGAGCCAAACTCCGAGCTTGTCTCAGCGGATCTGCTAGTCATGGGAGAGGAAGATTTTCGTCGCTTTTTCACCTTTCCTCGAGATAGTTATACCGACCTTGTGTTGACCATCGCCAATCCCCGAGAAGTAGCCACTATTGCTGAAAAAGTTCGCCGCCTGTTACCAGATACCCGGCCAATATCCAAAACAGAATTATTACGTAGTTATGACAGCCTATTCACTTGGCGAGAGGGAATTGGCTGGATCATTTTAGTCAGCGTGGTTCTGGCTTTTCTTACCTTAGCCTGGGAACGGGCCAGTGGATTATCGGCGGAAGAACAGCGGGAAATTGGTATCCTGAAAGCGATTGGTTGGGAGACAGGAGACGTATTGGGTATGAAATTAGCAGAAGGATTGGTTATTTCCCTGACTGCTTTTCTATTCGGCTACCTGGCTGCCTGGCTAACGATATTCCACGGTGATGGGGGGTTATTTATGCCCCTACTAAAGGGCTGGGCAGTACTTTATCCTCACTTCCACCCTCTTCCCCATGTGGACGGAGGGGAAGTAGCTACTCTGCTGGTCGTTACCGTTTTTCCCTATACCATTGCCACCTTAGTACCGGTATGGCGAGTTGCCATTGCGGATCCAGATACGGTGATGCGGGGATGATCAGGCTGTGGGATGTTCATAAAACCTTTCACGCTGGGCAAGTCAACGAACTGTGGGCCATACGGGGGGTAGAGCTCCACCTTCCCCCCCGTCAATTCACCATCCTACGGGGCCCCAGCGGCTCCGGTAAAACCACCCTGCTCACTTTAATCGGTGGTCTGATCCGCCCGAGCCGGGGACGCATCGTGGTAGCTGATCGTCAAGTATCCAGTTTGCCGGAACGATTTCTTACTCAAATGCGTCGCACAACTTTTGGATTTGTGTTCCAGCAATTTAATTTGATACGGGGATTATCGGTATTAGATAACGTTATGTTACCTGCCTATCCCTTGGCTCCCCCTCATCGAGAATTAATGGACCGAGCGCATCGGTTACTAGCCCGTTTTTCTTTAACTGCTCGTGCTAATGCTCGGGTAGAGTGGCTCTCTGGGGGAGAAGCTCAACGTACTGCTCTGTGTCGAGCGCTCATTAATGATCCCCCAGTGATTATTGCTGATGAGCCCACTGCTAATTTGGATCAAGCCCTATCGCGGGAATTAATGATCTTACTGAGAGAATTGAAAGCTGAAGGACGGACGGTAGTGGTATCCAGTCATGATCCCTTGGTATGGGAATCTTCTGTGGTGGATCGGTGGGTGACACTACGGGACGGACGTATCGTGGAGCAAAGCTAATGTGGCTACATCCTGCCATTTTGGCTCTCCTGGGAGTATCCCTGGCTAGTGTCAGTTTGGTCGTCGCCAATAGTCGGTTTGCTTTGATAGTGTTGCGCCGTTGGGATCTTGCTAGTGGTAGTGAACAACAATTAATTCTAGAACGGCGTACCTATTTAGTATCCACTGCTATCGGATTAGTCTTGATAGGACAAATTCTTGCGTTATGGTTATTTATTTATACTACTGAATCTTTAGCTCCTCAATTTATTGGAGCTATGTGTGCCACAGGAGTACTAAATACCAGTCCCTGGGGATTTCTTACATTAGAATTGAAATTGATTAATTTTTTTGTGGCAGGATTATGGTTGGCTATAGATCGTTTGGATACGATGGGTTATGATTACCCACTCATTCGTTATAAATATGGGTTATTATTAATATTGGCACCACTGTTATTAGCTGAAGCCATTAGTCAATTGCTCTTTTTTGCAGAATTAAAACCCGATGTTATTACTTCTTGCTGCGGTGCTTTGTTTAATCCTAATACTCGGGGAGTAGCTGGAGAATTAGCGGGGGTTTCACCCTTACTCGCGTTGGTGTGGCTAGGTATAGTAACTATTGTCACATTGGGCAGTGGGATATTACTATTGAGACAATTAGGACAGAAGACAGCCCACACTACTATTTGGTGGGGATGGGGTTATGTAATACTAATTGGTATCAATTTCTTGGTTGCCATTGGTGCTATTGTTTCGGCTATTTCCCTCTATGTTTATCAAGCTCCTCACCATCATTGTCCTTTTTGCTTACTTAAAGCCAATTATTATTATGTAGGCTACGGGCTCTATTTATCCTTATTTATTGGGACTGGAGCTGGATTAGCTACCATGGTTGCTCTATTCAGTAGTCGCTATGCTAGCTTAAACAATTTTGCTCTATTACTGGCAAAGCGTTGGCTTATTTTGTCACTTTGGTCTTTATTTTTATTTGCTAGTTTAACTAGTGGGTTAGTTATTTACTCTGATTTGGCCGTAACAGCGCTCTTCTGACGTCGAGACCAAATACCCAGGCAAGCAATATTTTCATCTATTCCAGCCATTACTGAGTATTTATCATAGTCTTCTGGTCCGACCCAAGCCCAATCAGTGTGCTCCTCATTGAGTACAACAATGCCACCTTGCCAGCGCCAGTGGAATAGATGAATTTCCATCCGCCCTCCGTAGTACTGATCCTGTAGTGGGCCTCGATAAGCCACCAATTCAAGATAATGGTCTGGACCAATTTCCTCTTGCGCTTCCCGCCGTGCACAAGCTTCTGCTGTTTCCTCTGGCTCAATGTGGCCGGCAGGTAACCCCCATAAGCCAGGACCTAAAGCAGTCTGGGGAGAACGACGTAGCAGTAGTAGCTGGTCATGCTCGTTGACTATGAGATTTAGGGAGTAACGAGCCGGGGGGGGTTGCCGGAAATTATGCCAGGCCAGTGCTACTCCCAGCGACAGGTAGGCCAAGCCCATGCCTCCCAAAATATCGGTGGGATAGTGTTTGGCGAGGGCAATCCGGGATAGGGCCACCCCTACCGCTATTCCCACCGCCACCACGCCGATCCATCGGGGGCGCAAGAGCAAAACAACAAAGAAGGCGCTGGTAAACAAATCAGCGGTGTGACCGGATGGAAATGAATGAAAGTGACTGTCCCAGGTCATTCCTAACCATTGATCGCCCCCTCCCTGCAGCAGAGCTTGGTCAGGGCGTGCCCGTCCCGTGACCATTTTAATGAGGTGCCCTAACAGACCTACCCCCAGTAATTCCGCGCCTAACCAGGCTAATAGCAGGGAGTGAACCCAAGGAAGGAAACGATAGCGAAAATAACCGGCAATAGCTGGCAGATAAAATACATACATTCCCCAATCTGACAGCCCTTGCACCCAACTTCGGTGGGCTACCACCCAGGGAGCCTGGCTCAGAATCACTACCGTGGCCAGATCTCCCCAATGAAGCCAAACCACCCCACCTACGCCAAATAAGCCCAATCCTAATCCAGCTAATGCCATCAGCCGTCGAGGTAAATCAGCCGCTGTTGTCCAGTACATAGTATTGCTTCAACTCCACGGTAAAACGCCCTCTAATCCGCATTGTTGCTGGCCAGTTTTGCGGCATATCAGGCGAGATAACGATCCCTTGAGGATGGGTTAGCCACCAAGCGGGGATTTGATCGGCTGACATTTCGTCAAATCGGCGGCCAGCGTAGTAGTTAAGTACTCCACGGGTAGTATGAACCACCGCTACTGGCACTTCAGGTGCCAGAGAAGCCAGATTTTCCCCGAGGGCTCGAGCGGAGAATAAAGGATTAACCAAGGGGGACAAGGCTGTGAATACCAAAGTATTTAGCAACACCATCATTGCCACTTGGTGGTGAAGCCACCGTGGTCTATTTCGTCCCACCCAAGGAACAAGGCCTAATACTCCCAATCCCACGACAATTCCCCAAGGTTCTGCACCGGCCAGGTAGCGGTGAGCACCGTAGGCAACCCCCAGTCCCAATAAAATAGGCAAAAAAGCCACGGAAGCGGCTAATCCGTAATGAATTCGTCCTGTTAAATTCACTGCACCAGCAGCAGCGAATATAGCCAAACCGGGGAAAATCGGTTCTAGGTAGATAAACAACTTACCGGATACCAAAGAGAGGGCTATTAAGGGAGGTAGGGTAAAAGTCACCACCATCCGTTTTACCCATAGCGGATTTAACTGGCGATAACCCTGCAGGATTAGTCCGGTCCAAGGTCCGGCAACTAGGGGCAACAAAACCCAGTAAAACCAAATAGGCTCCTTATGGCTCCAGGAATTGACTGCTCTCCCCACTAACTGTTCGTTCCAGATTAGGGACAGATAGCTGGTATAACCCGCTAACTCCACTGCACCAATCCAACCTATTACCAGCACTAGCAGTCCAGCTATTCCCAACCAAGGCTTTAGCCTTTTGAGCCCCCCCTTTCCATCTTCCCAAATTAACCATACCAAGGCAGGTAGTAAGGTAAATAACAGGGCGATGGGACCTTTTACTGCAATGCCTACAGCGGTAGCCAACCAAAACAATCCGCTACCCCAGCCCTCTCGGCAACGCAGCAATCCTAGCCAGGCAAACGCTACGGCTCCCGTTAGCAACATGTCCATCCTGACAATATGTCCCACCATCAGGGTCAAAAAAGAGGAGAGAAATAATGCAGCAGCCCATATTCCCCCCACTGCTCCCAATAATCCCCTCCCTAGCCACCAAGTTCCCACTGCCGCAATAGCCGTTGCCCCCACGCTTACCAGCCGAAATGCCAATTCTCCTTGACCCACTACAGTTCCAACGCCAGCTACCAACCAAAAGTACAGGGGCGGCTTATCTGGGTAGGGGTGGCCATTTAAGTGGGGCACCAGCCAATGCCCTTCTTCCACCATTTCCCGCACCACCTCTCCGTAACGGGCTTCGTCTTGCACCCATAGATCTCGCGGCACAGCTAAATCCATTCCGTAGAGCACGATAAACAACAGTGCTAGCCATAGCCAAGAACGGCGAGAACAGGGATCCATGGATACTCTCCCCTATTCCGGCACTAACCAACGCACCCAACTACCACCACCGGGGGCCAGGGCTAACAGGGGTTGAATTTCAGTCAACAACTGCTGCAGTTGTATATCCAGTTGCCAAGGTGGGTTATGTACCACCAGTCCGCTGCCATAAAGCCGTCCCACTACGTCTTCCGGTAACACTGCTAGCTCAGCGACCAATAAGCGACGCAATCCGCTTTTCTCCAGCGACTTATAAAACCGCGTTACCGCGCCCCGATCCTTCAAGGGATACCAAATTGCCACCGTAGCTGTGGCAAAACGGCGGTGAATGGTCTGTAACCCTTCATGAATTTGGCGAAATTCGTCATTCCGTTCAAAAGGAGGGTCGATGAGCACCATTCCCCGACGTTCCGGGGGGGGAAGCCAAGCTTGGAGGGCAGCATAACCATCGCCTACCCGCACTTGAGCTCGCGGGTCCTCGGCCAGTTCCGCATCCAACTGTTGCGCTTCCGCCAAGCGAGCTTCCAATAGCACCAAGCGATCTTGAGGGCGTAGTAGGGAACGAGCTATCAATGGCGAACCGGGGTAATCCCGCAAGTGGCCACGAGGATTGAGGCTGGCGAGAATTCGCAGATAGGGAGCTAACAATCCGTTGGCTTCCCTTCCCCATAATCGCCCTACCCCGTTCTGCCATTCCAGTCCTGCCCGTTGGGCGTCTTCCCCACGGAGGTCATAACGGCCCGCTCCTGCATGAGTTTCCATGTAAAGAAAGGGTTTATTTTTGCGAGCCATTGCCTGGAGCAACAAGATCAGGGCAGCATGTTTGAAAACGTCGGCAAAATTACCGGCGTGGCAAGCGTGGCGATAGTTCAAAGTAAGGTCCCCATCGGAGCGCGTTAACCCTGGTTTCTAGGACGACTAGGAGACGATCGCTGCCCCCTTCCGGTAGTTGGTCTGCCACTCCCAGGACGGTTACTGCTGGGACGGCTACTGCTGGGACGGCCACTTTTTGCTCGGGATCCAGTTCCAGTCTCTTTCCCTTGCTGAGGGGCGGGTCTCTTACTCTCTGGATTACGGGGAGGTCTCCTCTCTTGCCCACGGTCATCCCGCGATCGAGGAGAAGAGCGGGTCAGTGGCGGCTTTCTTGCCCCCTGACCGGTATTTTTTGCGGTATGTCTTGGAGATTGGACCTTGGCCTCACCCTGATCTATACCCACCAACGCCAACAGGGCTTGCACCATCTCTAGCGGGGCTTCTTCCCACCGCCCCCGGCGTAAACCACGCGGCAAACTAATGGGCCCGAAGCGAACGCGAATTAACCGACTGACCTGTACTCCACAGGCTTCCCATAGGCGACGTACTTCCCGATTCCGCCCCTCCTTAAGCACCACGTGATACCAATGGTTAGCCCCCTCTCCTCCCACATCCACCAATCGTTGAAAGCGGGCAGAACCGTCCTCCAGTTCCACTCCATCCCGCAAAGACTGTAGGGTAGTGGGCTCCACAGCGCCTAACACGCGCACGGCATATTGCCGTTCCACTTCCTGGGAAGGATGCATCAAGCGATTGGCCAGTTCCCCATCGGTGGTCAGCAGCAAGAGACCACTGGTGTTGAGATCCATCCGTCCTACTGTTACCCAACGGCCATGCCGTACCAAGGGAAGATGATCAAAAACCGTAGGCCGTCCCTCAGGATCACTGCGGGTACAAACTTCCCCTTCTGGTTTGTGGTAGATCAATACCCGTCGCCGGGGTCCCTCTGGGTTGCGCAAACCTGTCGGATGGCCATCAATACGAATTAGCTCTTTCCCTGTTACTCGGGCTCCCAGGGTGGCGATCGCTCCATCCACCGAAACTCGTCCTGCTCGGATCCATTCCTCTACTTCCCGACGAGAGCCAAAACCGGATCGGGCCAGCACCTTCTGTAATTTTTCATCGCTCATGGTTCGTTCCCAGCGGGCTAACCCAGCGAGGGTCAGCAAGGTCCGCTATGTTACGCTAGCCAATCTGTAGCGTATTCCCCTTTCCTGAGACATCCATGACCCCCACCAGCTTATTAGCCGAACTAAGTACCCTCCAGGAGTTAACCTGCGCTTTGGTAGCAGGAGTAAGGGACCAAGAAGTGCGTCGCCCCTATCCTCCTGATTTTGCTCCCCTCGGTTGGTACTTAGGGCACTGCGTTTATGCTGAGAGCTATTGGTTACGGGGAGAAGTCATGGGAGATTGCCGTTTCAGTCCCACCGTAACGAACCTCTTCACGCCTGGCCTAACCCCTCTAGCGGACTGTGGATTGGCCTTGCCTGAGCGGGATGAGCTACTGGAATGGGCTCGAGGTCTCCAAGAACAAGCCCTAACACTGTTGGCCAATCCTCGCCAGCTTCCCACCCACCATCCCTTGTTGGCAGAGAATTTTCTGCTCCACCATTTGGTAGTCCAATACGCTTTGGCCTACGAAAATATGCTGCAAGTGTTGGCTCAGGGCCATTTACTCTCCGATACAACTAATTTTATCGTTAATCATCCCCTGGTTTCTCAATTACCTACCGTTTCCCGCTATCGAGAGGTCTCCCGTGGTCACTACCGCATTGGGGCTAGGGAAGGGTGGGCAGAAGATCAAGAACTTCCCCCACAGATTGTGGAGCTATCAGCTTTTCGTATCGCTATTACTCCCGTTTCCAACGGAGAATATCTGGCCTTTATGGAAGCTGGTGGCTACCAGGACTCCCGCTGGTGGGATGAAGCGGGATCGGCTTGGTTAGCAGGGAAATCAGCTCCCCATACCTGGCGACAAAACCAGCAGGGTCAGTGGTATGGCTTGGGTTTATCCGGCCCCTACGAGCTAGCAGAAAATGATCCAGTAACTGGGGTTAGTCGCTACGAAGCTGGAGCTTATGCCGCGTGGGCAGCCAGTCTGGAGGGAACCGAAGGAGCTGTGTTAGCCCACGAATATCAATGGGAAGTTGCTCACCGTTTGGGTTACTTGGAGACTGGGCGGGCTTGGGAGTGGTCTTCTCAACCTTTTCACCTCTACACTGGTTATCAATCCCGGTTAACGGGGGCCCAGCTGGCATCTCCCGAAGACAGTGAATCTTGCTATACCCTACGGGGTGGCAGTCTCCATAGTCGCCCCTACCTTCGTCGAGCCAGCTTTCGTCATTGGGAAAGGCCCGAGGCGCGTCACCGCCTTACCGGGTTACGGTTAGTTTTGCCACCAGGGCAGTCCTTTGAGGTCCCCTAAGCATGATGACTCAGTGGAATCAACTTGCCCCTCGGGAGCGAGTAATGGTAGCGCTAGGCGGAATAATCCTAGTGGGGGCTTTTCTATACCTATTAGCCTGGGAGCCCTTTCAGGAACGGCTCACCACTGCTCGCCGCAATGTAGCAGAGCAACAGCGGGATCTCCTGTGGATGACTCAGGCGGCTGCGGAAGTGCGGCGCTTACAGGGAGGAGGCACTGTTTCTTCTACGCCTCGCAATAACGAGTCCCTTCTTGCCCTGGTGGACCGCAGTGCCCGGAGTGTAGGACTTGGTCCTTTTCTGAAACGGGTGGAACCAGAAGGGAAAGATAAGGTGCGGGTATGGTTGGATAATGCGGGGTTTGAAAAAATCTTAGCCTGGCTGGCGAGTTTGGAAAAAACCAGTGGGGTGACCACTGAAAGTTTGGTGGTTGATCGTCAGGCAACCCCGGGACAGGTGAACGCTCGCTTGGTTTTAGCAGGAGAAAATGGATGAAAACATCGTGGCTGATAGGGATCGGCCTATTGGCCTATGGTCTATCCCTAATCCTTCAGTTGCCGGCAGCCCAACTAATCACCTGGGCTGATGTCCCTGGGTTACAGGCCTATGGTTTGCAGGGGCAGGCTATTAACGGGCAAGCCAGCCTGGTTCAGTGGCGGGGATGGCGCTTTGAACATGTTACTTGGGACTGGCGTCCAGTGGCCCTTTTAGCGGGAAAGCTGGAGGCAAATGTGGCATTCCACGGCAGCGACAATCAGGGGCATGGGCGAGTCGGAATGGATCTCACCCAAAACTACTACCTGGCAGATCTGTCGGCACAACTACCGGTAACGGCTTTAGCTCCCCTATGGCAACCTCTACCGTTGCGGTTGGCTGGACGAGTCGATGCAGCGGTGGAACAGGTGGTTTGGTCAAAGAACGGCTTGGTCCAATTGGCAGGCCAGTTACAGTTAAAAGGGGCTGCTTGGGAAAATAATCCCCCGTTACCACTGGGGAACTATACCCTGACCCTAGAAAACCACGGTGGCAATGCTGCCGGTACATTGACCTCCCCGGAAGGGCCACTCGAAATTCACGGCCAGTTAGGGTTAGACCGCAAGGGGAGCTGGCAAATAACCGGTCATATTTCTCCCCGTCCTGAGGCATCACCTTCATTACGTCAAGCCCTTACTATACTGGGACCAGCTGATCGGGAAGGAAAAATTCCAATAACTTATAACTGAGGTGTTCTGGCGATAAATTATTTGCTCCTGGGCTTGCATTCACCGCCGGAACACGCTTAATTCACCGCCTCACGGGCCTCCCGGCCGGCTATGTAGGCAGATTGCTATGCACGAAGATCCTCCTCCCTCGGTTGTTGATACTACAGACCCCGAAATTCTCCCCCGCCCTCGTCCTCGAGGCATCTACCTGATCCCCAATTTATTGACTACAGCGGCGCTATTCTTTGGTTTCTTTGCCATTGTTGCTGCCATGGGTGGGCGTTTTGAGGAGGCAGCCATCGCTATTTTTGTGGCTATGGTGTGGGACAGCCTCGACGGGCGAGTTGCCCGATTGACTCACACCCAAACAGCTTTTGGGGCAGAGTACGACAGCCTATCGGACATGGTGTCCTTTGGTCTGGCACCCGCATTGGTGGTCTATGTTTGGGCATTACAGGGGCTGGGTAAATTTGGTTGGCTGGTAGCCTTCATCTACGCGGCAACTGCCGCCTTGCGGTTGGCCCGGTTCAATACTCAAGTGGGAGTAGAGGACAAACGTTATTTCCAGGGGCTTCCCAGTCCTTCAGCCGCTGCTATTGTCGCTGGCTTGGTATGGGTCGCTGTAGCGGAAGGAATTGATGGAGCGGAGTTACGCTTATTGGCTCTTGCTATTACCCTGTTAGCGGGCTCTCTGATGGTTAGCAATATTCGCTACTACAGCTTCAAAGATCTGGACTTGCGGGGACGTATCCCCTTTGTATCTCTACTGCTGGTGATCGCGGTGTTTGTTGCCATTGCTATGCACCCCCCCCAGGTACTGTTTGCCGGCTTTTTCTTGTACGCCCTGTCAGGTCCGGTATTGACCTTGGTGACGTTGCGGCGGCGGCGGGCGGCTCGCCGTAATTCCCCTGGCTCTGATTCCCCTCCTGGCTAAGTTTGGTTAAGGATCTACGGATGTCTGAGTATTACCCTCCAGGACAGCCTCTACCTCCCCAGGCTTTGTACCGACGCTCCACGGTGGCGAATTTTTCTTTTCAAACTACCGAGGAGTTGTCTGACTGGGAGGGCCTATTAGGCCAAGATCGAGCGGTGGCCGCTGTGCACTTTGCTATAGCCATGCCCTACCCCGGCTACAATCTGTACGTGTTGGGACCCGCAGGCTACGGTAAACACACACTGGTACACCACGTGTTGGAAAAGCAGGCTGCTAGCCAATCGGCCCCAGCTGATTGGTGTTATGTCCATGATTTCCGCCACCCCCGTCGGCCCCAAGCGCTACGCCTTCCCCCAGGCCGAGGAGCGCAACTGCAGCGGCACCTCGCTCGCTTTATCAAAGACATTCCAGCGCTTGGCTTAGACCGAGCTATGGCGGCAGTACAGGAAAATTATCGAGATGTACCGGCCATTGGGGCCTATCTGGAACAACTCGAACAGGACCTACTTGCTTCGCGGGACAGTTTTTCCAACCCTCAAGTTAAAGAACAGGCACTGAGTCGCTATCGAGTCAATGTGCTAGTTAGCCATGAGCCGGACGGGGGAGCTCCCCTGATCTACGAACCCCATCCGACCCCTGCCAATCTATTGGGGCGGGTGGAATATCGCTCCCACCAAGGAACCTGGGAGACTGACTTCACTCTCATCAAACCTGGTGCCCTGCATCGAGCTAATGGTGGGTACCTAATTCTGGAAGCGACTAGTCTGTTGGCTCAACCAGTTGCTTGGGAAGGGTTAAAACGGGCATTAGGCACTCGCCAGATCCCCCTGGATCCTCCGAATACCCTTGAATCTTCCCCTGCCGTATCCCTCTCGCCGGAAGCCATCCCCCTAGATGTCAAAGTTGTGCTGGTGGGAGAACGGGATCTCTACTATCGGCTCCACCAACAAGATCCGGATTTTGCCGAATTATTTAAAGTGATGGCAGATTTTGCTGATGAGTTACCCCGTACCGCAGAAAGCGAAAACCACTACGCCCGCTTGCTGGCCACCTTGGTTCGGCGAGACGGGTTACGGCCCTTGGACCGGCAGGCGGTGGGGCGGGTCATAGAGCAAGCTGCTCGTTGGGCAGAAGACCAGGAGCTGCTTTCCCTGCACCTAGAAGGTATTCGGGATCTACTGCGGGAAGCTCACTGGTGGGGAGGGCAAGCTCAACGGCATATAGTTACTTCCCAAGATATCCAACAGGCCCTGGATGCCCAGTTGCAGCGAACCGATCGAGTTCCCCAGCAAATTCAACAGGAAATGGCCAGGGGTTTGTTGCGTATTGACACTATGGGGAAGCGAGTAGGTCAGGTTAATGGTTTATCGGTGTTGCAAGTAGGCACTCGGACGTTTGGTCAACCTAGCCGTATTACCGCCACCGTTCACAGCGGTGAGGGGCGGATTGTCGATATCGAGCGGGAAGTGGAATTAGGGGGGGCTCTTCATACCAAGGGAGTCCTCATCCTATCGGCCTTTTTGGGAACCCGGTATGGACAACAGCGGCCTTTGTCTCTAGCAGCTAGTTTGGTATTTGAGCAGTCTTACGGAGAAGTAGACGGAGATTCTGCTTCCTTGGCCGAATTGTGTGCTTTGTTATCAGCCTTGGCCGATGTCCCCCTGGACCAGTCTTTGGCCGTTACGGGGGCGGTGGATCAACATGGCAGTATTCAACCCATCGGGGGGATAAACGAGAAAGTTGAGGGATTTTTCCAGTTATGTCAATCGAGAAACCTAACTGGAGGGGTGATTATTCCTGGTGGTAATGTGAGACACCTGATGCTTCGGGCCGATTTAGTTGCTGCCGTTGCTGCGGATCATTTTCGAGTTTACCCAGTAACTACTGTTGATCAAGCCATGACATTACTCACTGGCCTGGTAACGGGGGAACGGGATGCTAGTGGTAGCTATCCTGTGGGAACAGTGAACTATCGGGCGGAACAACGTCTTCGCCGTTATGGGGAGTTAAAACTTCCCCTATCTCGCCCTACCCCTCTCCTACGTCGTCCCCTCCCCCAAGAATAGGTTGATCCTGTTATATCCCACTGTCCATTCTGTTTGCGGCAATGCAACATGATGAGGTTCCCGCCTATACTAGGAGTTGGGACTTTAGGACCGAGAGTCGTCGATGATCACTGTTAAAGCCGATTTAGAAAGACTACGAACCTGTGTTCCCCTGGAATCTCTCAGTTTGGATAATTTCCAACGGTTGTGCAGCCAAGCACGGGTAGAAGAGTTACCAGTCGGAACCCGGTTATTTCGTAATGGCGATGAGGATCAGTAGGCTATTTATCTTCTGTTCGGTGAAGTCGAGCTGCAAGCCGGCGACAATAACCGGTCCGTCGTCCAGGGTTGGAAGGAAAACGCCCGCTATGCATTAGCTAATCTCAAACCCCGTCGCTATAACGGCGTTGCTCGCACTCCGATAAAGATTGCCCGCATGGATGGCCATCTGCTGGATAAGTTACTGGTGTGGGATGCTGCCACTCACAATGGTCCAGCAAAGGGTCTGGTGGTGGACGAGTTAGAAGTAGGCGGCAGTGATGGCTTGTGGATGATGCGATTGCTGCAAAAACGAATGTTCTTGGAACTACCAGCCGCCCATATCCAAAAAGTATTAGCCCGCATGGAATCAATAGTGGTCAAGTCGGGGCAGGTCATTATCCGTCAGGGTGATATGGGTGATTATTACTACGTGGTGCGGGATGGTCGTTGCCGAGTCACTCGCCAGATCCCCGAACGGGAGCAGCCGACGATTCTGGCGGAGTTATCTCTGGGAGATAGTTTTGGGGAAGAAGCCTTAGTCTCCCATAGCCCCCGCAACGCTACTGTCACCATGGTGACAGATGGCTGTTTAATGCGCCTATCCGGTGAAGATTTTTCCCGACTACTAGAGCAGCCCGTATTGCGTTGGTTCTCTCCAAAAGAGGTTGCTCAAGCAGCTAAGGATGGAGCCATCGTAGTGGACGTGCGTACCCCCGAAGAACACGCTAACAATAAGATTCGGGGTAGCGTTAACCTGCCGTTGCAACAATTGCGAAATCATTTCCAATCTTTGGAAATAAACCACCGTTACGTGTGCTATTGCGACACAGGTGAGCGTAGTTCCGCTGCGGCTTATCTACTCCGAGAGCGGGGATTCGACGCTTGTGTCATGCGGGGAGGTTTAGCGTTGTTAGCTGACCTGCTACGGGATCGCCAATCCTCTCCTTCCAATACTGCCGGTTGATCCGCCATGCCCCCCTCCCCAGTTCTCCCCCCTGAATGGGCTCCCCAAAGCGCTGTACTACTCACTTGGCCCCATGCCGGTAGTGACTGGGCCCCTCTGTTGACTGAAGTAGAGCCGCTTTACTTGGCTTTAGCTAAAACTATTGCCAACTACCAGGGGGTAGTCATCGCCTGCCATAACCAAGCGCTACGCCAGCGGGTGGTTGACTTACTCGCTCGAGAAAAAGTGCCAGCAGAACGCTGTACCCTGTATGTGACTCCTAGCAACGATACTTGGGCACGGGATCACGGTCCTATCACAGTGTTGGAGCAAGGGCGACCTTGCTTGCTGGATTTTCGTTTCAATGGCTGGGGTGGGAAATTTGCTGCAGAACTAGATGATGCCATCACCGCTAACCTTCACCAGGCGGGAGCTTTTGGTACTACCCCTATGGAGAGCCTACCCTGGATATTGGAGGGAGGCAGTATCGAAGTAGATGGTCTAGGTACCCTGCTGACTACCCGTTCTTGTTTGCTCACTCCCACCCGCAATCCCGATTTGGACGAAGCAGCAGTGGAAGCTATCTTGCGTCGGTGGTTAGGGGTAGAAAGAGTTTTATGGCTGGCTAACGGCCAGCTGGCGGGAGATGACACTGACGGTCATATTGACACTTTAGCCCGTTTTTGCAGTCCCACCACGATTGCCTGGCAAAGTTGCGATGATCCCCATGACCCCCATTACAGCCCACTTCAGGCTATGGGAAAGGAGTTGGCCGCCCTGCGACAGCGCAATGGCCGGCCTTATCAGCTGCTGGCTCTGCCCTGGCCAACACCCCGTTATAACGAAGGTCGCCGTCTTCCAGCCACCTACGCTAATTTTTTGATCATCAATGACGCAGTATTGGTTCCCACTTACGCTGATCCAGCTGATGAGATAGCGTTGACTGTTCTAGCTGAAGCCTTCCCTGATCGAAGAATTATTGGCGTCCCTTGTTTGCCACTAATTCAGCAAAACGGCAGTCTCCATTGCATCACGATGCAGCTTCCTGCAGGGGTCGTCCCCTAGAGCGAGAGCGGTTCGCTTGTTGCCCAAGGGCCGTGCTACCATGCCCCCATGTTGACCTACCCCGAAATTAACCCTGTTGCCCTTCAATTAGGGCCTCTGCGTATCCACTGGTATGGCCTCATGTATGTAGTGGGGTTCACTGCAGCTTGGTGGTTAGGCAAGCACCGTGCTTCCCAGCCTGGATCACCAGTGGACGGCGAGCAAGTGGCCGATCTAATTTTCTGGGGGGCACTAGGCGCGGTTCTGGGTGGACGAATTGGCTATATCTTGTTCTACGATTTTTATAGTTATCTGAGTGATCCCATCACCATATTCCAAGTTTGGCGGGGCGGCATGTCCTTCCATGGCGGACTACTGGGAGTTCTT